>JAIMAU010000009.1 GCA_023511795.1 Armatimonadota bacterium
GGTAACAGATACTCTATGTTTTGCCAACCCAAAAAAGAAAACAAAATTTTCGTTTGCAGCATTTTATAATTTTTATAATTAAATACAAAAAATTAATTTTTAAATAATAACCACAAAAATGAAAAAACCTAAAAATCCAAATTACAGATTAATAAAACAATAAAAACTAAATCTTCTAGAGAATGATAGCAGCTTTGGGAATCAGTATGGAGCTTTCCAAAGCTTTGTTTGTTTAGTAATGATCTTGCAGAAATGCTAGCGTCTGTTGAAGAATTGTTAGTCATCCTAGAGGCAGCCGATTAGATATGATCATAAATCTTTGGCGGAACCGTATGATAAAGATTGCAGAGCGGTTTTATAACCGGTGTCGCCCTGGAAGAACATATATTTTTGAGACGGAAGCGGGGCTAAAATGCCTTTTCGGCCGTTTTAGTTCAAATCGGCTGGATGAGTATGTAGAGGATGAAATGCCCCTAAAGTCAGCCTTTGTTGATTCTTCCGACCTCTTGCTGTCGGCTGATTTTCTCCGCGACCGCTATACCTTATGCGGCGTTAGCCTGCTCCAATCGCCGCATTTTAGTTTGATGCAGCAGATGGCATCGGGAACTTTGACACAGGATTCTGACTATGTTTTGAGATGCAAATCGGGTACTCTCGACTCACGCTTGCCTTTTGACCCCGACCTTGAGCAGTTGCGCCACTGCTTTCAATTGAGGCTAGCGGAGTTAAATGAGAATAGGCCCTTCTATATTTACGTGCGGAGGGTAATCTTCAAAGGAAAGCCAGTATATTTAATCGCTGACGGCAAGCACAAAGCGGCGTTGGCGACTTATTTTAATCGCACCGACTGCCTATACTTAAGATTTGTATCGAGCAATGTCAATCAAGAGCCTTTTTTAGACAGATATATGACCGCATACTTAGTTTAGATCCTAAAGAGTACTCCATCAATCAGAATTTTATTAGGGCTATTCGAGATGAATACCAAGCTAAGACAAATTGCTGAAAGTATCGAAAAGGACCCTTGCGAATCTACAGGGCATATATACCATCCGTTGCCCTTTCCAGAATTCGAACGACTTAAGACGTCGAGTTCGAGGGAATCTGCCTTTCGTAAATGGCGCTTGATAAGTCATTCCCTTAAGTCGTTTTCTTCAATAGCTGGATTGCGCGTGCTGGATGTTGGTGCTAATGCTGGGTTCTATTCGTTTAATTTTGCCAAACTGGGCGCACTTGTGGATGCTTATGAGCCACACAAGCATTATGCCGAATTTGGCGCTCAGATTGCGGAAGCTACTAACCTTCCAGTGCGATGGCATAACAAAAGATTGGAACAAGCAGATTTGGCGGGCAAAAACTACGACATTGCCTTGATGCTGAGCGTGTTTCAATGGGTTTCTAGAGGTAACGAGAACCTAGAAGAAGCAAAAGCATTGCTCAATGCTGTGGCGCACTCTGCAAGAGTTCTGTTTTTTGAATTAGGGTGCAACAGCGGCGAAAGTGCCATTTATGTTGCTGAGCGCCCGATTGCTTGGATTTGGCGTTTACTCAAGGAAAACACTTCGCCGAAAGATGTTGCCTATCTTGGCTCAACTGCTCCGTGGGGCAGAGGACGTCGTTTTCTTTTTGCCTGCGCAGAAGATAGAGTAAGTCTAACTCTTTGGCAGCGGTTTATCACCTTCGCCTTGCAAAGGTCCTGGATATGTTAGATGAGAAACAGCAGACCGCTGATGAGTTAAAGAATAAGACAATTCGTGGAATAGGTTGGAGTGTGGCAGGCCAGGCAGGCAATCAGGTTGTGGTGGCCTTAACAATGATTGTCCTTGCGCGTTTGCTTTCGCCACGAGAATTCGGCTTGCTGGCGATGGTTGTAGTAATCACAAGCTTTGCCAATATCTTCGCAGAAATGGGATTAGGCTCTGCGTTGGTACAAAAACAAGACATTCGCCAAGAACATTTGTCGTCTGTATTTTGGCTGAACGTGGTCGCAGGTTTGGTTTTGACTTCGGCATTTATTATTTGTTCGCCGCTTATTTCAAGCTTCTACGGTGAGCAAATCCTGAGGCCGCTCACTCTTCTAATATCAGCCAATTTTGCAATTGGTTCGCTGAGCATCGTCCAGAGGACCAACTTTGTGAAAACCCTTGATTTCCGCAGGCTTTTTGTTGCTGATATAACAGCGGTTGTGGTTTCTAGCGTTGTGGCTATAGCGATGGCTTGTGCAGGTGCAGGTGTATGGAGCCTTGCCACACAATCGGTTGTTCTTACATCGGTGACTGCCGCCATGCTTTGGTTGATGAGTGCTTGGCGGCCTAGTTTCATTCTTAGATGGAATGCAATAAGAGATCTTTTAGGGTTTAGTGCCAGTTTGTTAGGAACTGATGTGCTCAACTACTGGGTACGAAACATAGATTATTTGCTGATTGGGCGGTTTATTGGTAGCAACCCCTTGGGCATCTATAAGAATGCTTACCAGGTTATGCTTTTTCCTTTAACAAACGTGTCGCGTGTTATCTCAAGGGTGATGTTCCCGGCGCTTTCTATCATTCAAAATGAAAAGGCACGCGTTAGAAACATATACCTTCAAGTAACCCGAACGATAGCTTTGATAACCTTTCCAATGATGGCAGGCCTCTTTGTTGCCGTGGAGCCACTGGTTTTGGCAGTTTTCGGCACAAAATGGTCAGGAATGATACCTCTACTTAGGGTATTCTCCATAGTAGGACTAATGCAGTCCATTGGCACTCTCAATGGAAACCTGTATCTTTCTCAAGGAAGGGCTGACCTGCAATTCAAGGTCAGCCTTTTTGTGAAAGCGACTGCAGTGCTTGGTATCGTAATCGGTTTGCGTTGGGGAATATTGGGGGTGGCAATCGGATATGCTGTTGCGTCGCTTTTAAATTCTTATCCAGCATTTTATTTCGCAGGAAAATTGGTAAACCTAAGCTATTGGCAACTTTGGCGCAATCTGTCAGGGGTACTGGGTTGCTCTATTGCTATGGCTGCTGTTGTGTTTGGAGCGGGTGTCATATTGCCAACCACGCTGCCTAACTGGGCAAAGCTTGCATGCCAAATAATAATTGGGGCATTAATTTATTTGTTATTGATTCATTTTTTAGGCGTCAAGGCATATGTGGAGACACGGGAAATCTTGTTAGATCAATATCGCCGCTTCCGAGAAGGGCGCAAACAGCTTGGTGATGATGATGCTGCAGATGTTGTTGGTGCCAGAGCGTTGTGACATACAAGAAAGGTTGGCACTAGCTAATAAATTAATTTTTTGAGTATGAGTAATCACGTTGTCTTGCATATTGTAGAAACCTATCTTTTTATTACCGGCAGCTGGATTTATACACAGGTTACCGAAACAAACCGCTACCGCTCCATAGTCGCAGCCAGCAAAATTGAGAATACGGATGTCTTTCCTTTTCCTGACGTTTATAAATGTAGCCCCCTTATACAAAATCCACGTTCACTATGGCAGTTTGCAGCAAACCGTGCCTTTGAAATGATGCTCAGCATCAGAAAAAGGAAGTTGACCCGTCTTGTCCACAAGCATAGAGCCGCTCTCATTCACGCCCATTTTGGTCCAACAGGATATGGTGCGCTTCCGTTAAAAAGGGCAACAGGGCTGCCGCTAATAACCGCCTTTTATGGTGCAGATGCATGCCAAATTCCCAACCGTGCTCCGAAATGGCATCGCAGATTTAAAAAGCTGTTCGAGGAAGGTGATTTATTTCTGGCTGAGGGCAATCATATGAAACAAACCCTTGTTTCACTAGGGTGCCCTAGCGAGAAGGTGGTTGTTCAGCATCTTGGTGTTGACCTGAGCCTTATTCCATTTAAACCACGCCACCTTTCAGACGACGGCTTAATTAATATCATTGTTGTTGGTACGTTTCGGGAGAAAAAAGGAATTCCCTATGCCTTGCGTGCTTTCGCGCGAGTTGCGTCCGATCATCCAAACGTTCGCTTAATCATTGTTGGCGATGGCAGAGTTGGCCCCGAACTTGAGATCAAAGCCGAAATTCTCAAAGCAATCGCCGACGAGTCAATTGAGGATAAGGTGCACATCACAGGCTACATTCCATACAAGGAGTTTCTCCGCGAAGTAGAACGGGCACATATTTGTTTAGCTCCTAGTGTAGTCGCTGCGGATGGTGATGCTGAAGGCGGCGCACCGGTTTGCCTTATTGAAATGTCGGCGTCTGGCTTGCCAGTGATTGCAAGCCGGCATTGTGATATCCCTGAGGTTATAATTGACGGCCAATCAGGTTTTCTCGTGCCAGAGCGCGATGTCGAAGCGATTGCCGACCGCCTACGCTTTCTTGTAGATCATCCTGAAATATGGGAGCCTATGGCGATTGCTGGGCGCAAGCATATAGAAGAAAATTATAGCCTTAGAGTAACGATTCCACGTTTAGAGGCCATTTACGACGGGCTACTTCAAGGTGTTTTTCTCAATAAATGAATCTATTCATACCGCAAGACTTTTTGATGGCTTACTAAAAAGATTCTTGTGCAATTCTTGAAGCTCTTAACCAAAGGTTAAGTCAAGGAAATAAGTATACCTTTGCAGAAGATAGGTTTTGATAATTAGACATGAAGAAGATTCTTATTGCAGAAACAATAGACTGGAATTCGTCCGTGCAAATAGGCAGTCATCACTATGCTAGGCATTTTCTCGAGCATGGGGACGAGGTGGTTTGGGTATCGCAGTATATCCACCCTTTGAGTTTTCTTACAGGATGCCGCGAAAGAACAAAGTATGCTTTCAGTCTTTCCCGAGGGGCGCGAAGCTCGGAGCACGAACGTCTCTCGCTGTACATGCCATTTACAATACTGCCTTGTAGGCGCCACTGGCTTTTTGACAGCAAGGTGGTAGGCAAGCTGAGTCTCTACTGTACATTTCCTTCGGTAAAAAGTGTATTGACTAAGCTCGGCTTTGATAAGGTGGATGTAGTTTGGATATCCAACCCTTTGTTAGCAAACATTGCTAACATTGTGAAGCACGACGTACTGGTCTTTAGGGTAAATGATTTGTATTCAGGTTTCAAGGGAATGCCAAGTTGCGTAGTGGAGTTTGAGAAGTCGCTAATTGAAAGCGCCAATTTAGTTTTTGTTACTTCCAAAGTACTTGCTAAGCACGTGGAGAATTTAGGTGGAAAGGGCATATATTTGCCAAACGGTGCAGAAGTTGAACATTTTTTATCTCCAATGCCCCTGCCCGCAGATTATTTGGGCATCCCGACTCCAAGAGCAGTGTATGCAGGTGCAATCGAGTGGTGGTTTGATACTGATTTGGTTGCGAGCATAGCCAGGAACCTTCCAGATATCTCTTTTGTCCTAATTGGTCGCCGGGAAGGGGTTGGAGATAGTGCGTTTTCGAGTTTGCCGAACGTGTATCTCCTGGGACCGAAGCCGTATAAGGAGTTACCTGGATATTATCAACATGCCGATGTCGGTATAATCCCCTTTAAAGTAAATGAGTTCACGGCTGCAATCAATCCTAACAAACTCTATGAGTACTTTTCGGCAGGATTGCCTGTTGTATCCACATATTTGCCAGAAATCAAACCACTTAGGCCATTGGTAAAGATTGCGCAAGATTCCCAAGAATTTGCGGCATTTCTTCGTGAGGCGTTGAAAGAGGGGAAAAATAGTCTGCGAGAAGAGCGTATTCAATGCGCCAAATCGAACTCCTGGAAGGCGCGGTTTGACGAAGCGATGGCTTATATCTCCGATGTGCTAAGCTCACGCCGTACTGGAGCGGCATAATGCAGAGAGTATACATCATCGTCCTCAATTGGAATGGTTGGCAAGACACAATCGAATGTCTAGAAAGTGTTTTTAGAAGCGACTATCCCGATTTTCAAGTGGTAGTGTGCGATAACGGCTCTGAAGATGCTTCGGTTGAGCGAATAAGAGAATGGGCTGAGGGACGGTACCAAGTCGAGATAGCATCAGAAAACCCACTTCGTTATCTTGTTTTTCCGCCGGTTCCTAAGCCTGTTGAATTTCAAGAATTTGACCGAGCCAAAGCGGAGGCAGGTGGGGAAGTGGGGGATGCAGAGCCTCGGCTTGTTATCATAAGGATTGATGAAAACCTAGGCTTTGCAGGCGGAAACAATGTTGGAATACGATATGCGCTTGCCAAGGGAGACTGCGGATATGTATGGCTGTTGAATAACGACACAGTGGTGACTCAAAATGCCTTAAGTGGCATGGTGCGTCGGATGATGGAATCGCCGGTTGCTGGCATGTGTGGTGCAAAAATACTCTACTACGATGAGCCGGAAAAAGTACAAGTCCTCGGCGGCGTGTCATATAATCGGTGGTTCGGAACAACCAAACAAATCGGCTGGCTGAAATCGGCAGATGTGCCTTATGATTTATTAGAAGTGGAACGGAGCATGTCATATGTAACTGGGGCGTGTATGCTCGTATCTCGCCAATTTCTTGAGACGGTTGGTTTAATGAGCGAGGACTACTTTTTCTATTTTGAAGAGCTCGATTGGGTAATGCGCGCACGGGGTGCATTCGACTTGGTCTACGCCCCAGACAGCGTCGTCTATCATAAAGAAGGCAGGGCTGTCGGGGGAAGTAGCCGTGCGGCTAATTGTAAAAGCTATATTTCGGACTATTATTATCTGCTGAATAAGATAAAAATCACGCGTAAGTTCTTCCCTTATGCCCTACCTACTGTGTATCTGAGTATTCTCGGCACTCTTGTAAATCGAATTAGAAGACGCCAATGGGACAGGGTGGATATGGTCTTTAAGATTTGGCGATGAGTATGACAGATTTATTGCTGATAATCTGGATTGCAACGATTGGTGCAGACAGGGTTGATTTCTTGGGTGGCACAGGCGATTTTATCCTTACGCCGTTCCTCGTCTTGTCGCCATTGGTCCTTTCATTTGGGTTTATGCACCTTATGCTTAAGAAGAACGCCCCTGCGGTTTTGGTGCCGAGAAATACCCGCCAAGTTATCTTTCTCTTCACACTGTTACTTATTCTTGTGCTGTTGTCAGTGGTTTTCGGGCGAGATATGCGCCTGGGTTTGAAGAGATTTGCTTTGCTAGCTATTCAGGTTTATGGGACTTTGCTTGGAGCAATTGTTCTAGCTAATTTAAAAAACCCAGGGCGTATTCTTCTTTTAGGCGCATACTGCAGTATTGTCCTCAGCCTTCTGATGAATATAGGCCAGCTTCTATATTGGCTTCCTGCCTCATTAAGTGATCAAATCAGAAGCATGAGTATCATTGATTTTAGTCCACGGCTTGTTGGACCGTTTGGCCCTCGGCTAGCTGGTGTATCGATTGACATGAACCGAGGGGCGACGCTTCTAATGGTTTATGCGTTCTTTGTACTGAAGTTTGGCGGTCGTTCGCCGTTGCACGATGTATTTTTCTATTTGGCGTTGGTTATGATATTGGCGACTCTATCTAGGTCTGGCATTGCTGGGTTTATACTCATGGGATTGGTTATGCTGGTTCAAAATGGCAGGATTAGGCTCTCATCGATAGCAAAGGCGATGGCGGTTTTCGGCGGATTAGGTATATTATTACTTTTTGTTGCCCGATGCACGGCGCTAGGAACCTATCTTAAAATAGGTAAATTATTAGCGGAACGTCTATCTTTTGGCGAGTCCGAATCAGGTGGCATGCACTTAATGTTAGTTGAAAGGGGCTTGGAGATTGCTTCGTCAAGCGTGCAAAACTTTTTCCTTGGCACAGGTTTTGGTAGCTCTAGATTACTGCTTAATGATATTTTTGTAGACAAGTATGCTAATTTCCACTCAATATATATTTCGTTTCTTGTCGAAACCGGTGTTCTTTCCCTTTTTGTGCTATTGTTGCTCTGCTGCCTACCCCTCGCAAGGTCTAGGAATTATATGCCGATGATGCTTGGGTTAATGGTGGTCAATCTTTTCTACCAGCTTTCCCTGGAGCCGATTTTTTGGTTGAGTATAGTCCTTCTGTGGACAAATATAGGTTTTACAAGAGGTGAAGTGAGGGATACTTAATCGAA
Organism: Armatimonadota bacterium; assembly: GCA_023511795.1. Lineage (NCBI taxonomy): Bacteria > Bacillati > Armatimonadota > Armatimonadota bacterium. The sequence goes on from JAIMAU010000009.1 coordinate 8,035, forward strand.
GGCAAGGAAACAATGCGCATCGGGATAAATGCACAGCTCTACTCATCCTCGGCTTCTTATAGAAATGCCGGTATATCGAGGTACATTCGCGGATTATTGGCTGCTCTTGCTGTTTGTCGTGACACTCAGGAAATACATGTATTTCTGCGGGACGCAGAACGAATGGAGTTTCTAAACGAACTCAATGTGCACTGTAGCTGTCGGGGCACGGAAAGCCCTCTGTTTCGAATTGCTTGGGAGCAGACAGTTCTTCCACTGCTAGTCAGGCGGTTAAGGCTCGATATTCTTCATGCGCCAGCCCATGTGCTTCCCATAGCATGTCCGTGCAAATCAGTGGTCACTGTACTTGATCTTAGCTTTGTCCGTTTTCCTCAATATTTCCCGAGATTTCAGCGGCAGTATCTTAAATGCTTTACTTTTTGGTCAGCTCAAAGGGCAAATGCAGTAATTACAATTTCGGAGCATTCAAAGCGCGAGATAGTGGAGCTTCTTAAGGTTCCAGAGAACAAAGTTTTCGCTATCCCTCTAGGTATAGATCGCAACTTTCATCCGGTTGCCGCCGAGGAGATCGCGCGCGTTGCTAGTCGATATGGAATAAGTGAAAATACAATCCTTTTTGTCGGTACTCTGGAGCCTAGGAAGAATATTCACTCTTTGATAGCGGCTTTTAACATCGTGCGGAAAAAGTTTAACCAACATTGTACTCTGGTTTTAGCTGGTGGAAAGGGTTGGTTCTATCATGAATTATTTGAATTCGTCCGACAATTACATTTAGGGGACAGCATAAGGTTTTTGGGTTATGTTCCTGCTGAAGACCTGCCGGCGCTTTATGGAGCGGCTTCTGTCTTTGTGTATCCATCGATCTATGAAGGTTTTGGACTCCCGCCGCTGGAGGCGATGGCATGTGGAACGCCGGTAATAACATCGTCAACAACGTCCTTGCCTGAGGTAGTCGACGATGTGGGGATTATGGTGGAACCACATGACGTCGAAGCACTTGCTGATGCGATTTTGCGAGTGTTGTGCGATTTTGATTTGCGTCAGGAAATGAGAGCAAAGGGCATAGAACGGGCAAAACGGTTTTCTTGGGAGGAAACAGCCCGTCAGACGTTGAAAGTGTATAACAATATCTTTAAATAAGGGGCTGAGAGTCGGTGAAAATCGCCATTGTTCACGATTTTCTCAATCAAATGGGCGGTGCCGAGCATGTTCTCAAAATATTTCGGGAAATTTATCCCGAGGCTCCAATCTATACGACTATCTATGTTCCTTCCGCTGTGTGCCCCTCGTTTAAAACTGCAGATATCCGAACATCCTTTATGCAGAAGCTTCCAATGATAAAGAAGCACTTTCGGCGGTACTTGCCTCTATATCAGTATGCAATTGAGCTCTTCGACCTCTCCGAATTTGATGTTGTGCTTAGCAGTTCATCGTCATTTGCCAAAGGAGTAATTACCCAGCCGCACACATGCCATATCTGCTATTGCTATACTCCAATGCGATTTGTATGGAATTACCACACGTATATTGAGCAAGAGCCTTTCTCGCGGCTTACAAAGATTGTTTTGCCCTATATTATCCATCGCCTTCGCCGATGGGACGAAATTACTGCAAACCGTGTTGATTTTTATGTTGCAATAAGCGAGGAAATAAGGCGTCGTATTCGCAAATACTATCGGCGAGACGCAACTGTCATCCACCCGCCAATTGACGCCTCTCGATTCAAGGTAAGCGTTCAAGATGATGGCTATTTCGTGGTTTTATCGAGACTCCTTCCTTATAAGAGGATAGACATTGCAATTGAGGCGTTTAATAGGCTCAAACTGCCCTTGAAAATCATCGGAGACGGGCGCGACCTCGAACGCCTAAAGAAAATGGCTGGTCCTACGGTGGAGTTTCTTGGAAGGATACCAGATGATGAAATGTACAAGTGTCTTTCCGCCTGTCGGGCGTTAATATTCCCAGGTTTGGAAGACTTCGGCCTTGCTCCAGTTGAGGCAATGGCTTGCGGAAAGCCAGTGATTGCGTTTGCTGGGGGTGGCGCGTTGGAAACGGTAAATGATGGAGTTACTGGAATCTTCTTCTATGAGCAGACACCCGAGGCAGTGGCAGAGACGGTTTCAAGGTTTGACCCCGACCGCTTTGATCCCTACGAGATACGCAAGCATGCCGAGCTTTTTGATGTCTCGGTATTTAAAGAACAAATATCAACATTTGTTAGAGAGAAGTTCCATCTGTATCGGACCTCTGCTATGTTGACGGGAGACGAAAGGTTCGGTATACTTGCGAGGGTGAGCGATAGAAGCTTTGACTTCGAGAAGAAACACACGTCGGATATAATGCACGATAAACGAGGCTAGTCCATCCCCCTAAAAGAGGGTGAAAAGATTATTATGCGGCACCCCGAATATTCACCGCTAGTTTATTCCTTGAGAGAGGTTGCTGAGAGTCCCATAAAACGTTTTGATTGGAGAGTTTTATGATTTACGGTGTAAAAATCAAAAAGCTTCAGCCCCATGCCGATGAAAGAGGCTGTTTGATGGAGATTCTTCGCTCCGACGAAGAGATTTTTGAGAAATTTGGGCAGATATATGTATCTTTAAACTATCCAGGTGTCATACGCGCATGGCATTATCATAAGAAACAGGATGATTACTGGGCTGTTGTTAAGGGCATGATTAAGGCCGTAATGTATGATTCGCGCGAGGATTCGCCAACTAGGGGAGAAATACAAGAAGTTTTCATGGGGGAACAAAATCCAATATTGCTTCGAATCCCGGTTGGTGTTATGCACGGCTACAAGACGATTGGAACAGAGTCGTCGTTGCTTATCAACCTGCCCACAATGCCTTATAATGCAGCAGACCCGGACGAGTACCGCTTGCCTTACAATACGCCTGATATTCCATACGATTGGGATATCAAGATGAGGTAGGTCAAAGTTTACCCATTTCCACCAATGAGAGTTACATTTGGGGATTGGGTTTACCCTACAAGAGTTAGCGGAACTGTGTCATGCGCTTGGGCGTATTAATTGTAGGTAGCCATTAATAAGAAGAGGCTGTTAGTATGAAAAACATATTGGTAACTGGTGGTGCAGGGTTTATTGGCAGCAATTTCTGCCGGTATATGCTTGAGAAATACCAAGATTACAACATTATTGTGCTCGATGCGCTGACGTACGCTGGAAACCTCGATAACCTTGCCGATATTCAGGATAATCCACGTTTTATGTTCTTCCACGGCGACATTCGAGATAAGACAATCGTCGAAAACCTCGTGCGCAATGTCGATGCCATTGTAAACTTTGCAGCTGAAACGCATGTAGACCGTTCGATTGCCGACCCCGGTAGCTTTGTCCTTACAGACGTGTACGGAGTATTCATGCTTCTAGAAGCTTGCAAGAAATTCGGCATTGAAAAGTTCCTTCATATCTCTACCGACGAGGTCTATGGAAGCATTCAAGAGGGAAGCTTCAAAGAGGGCGACCCGCTTCTTCCGAACAGTCCGTATTCATCAAGCAAAGCCGGCGGTGAACTTTTGGCTAGGTCTTACTTTGTAACCTATGGACTTCCAGTATTAATAACCCGCGGTTCGAATAATTTTGGGCCGTATCAATATCCTGAAAAACTTATTCCATTGTTTATTACAAACGCGTTGGAGGACAAACCTCTGCCTGTTTATGGGGATGGAATGCAAATTCGAGATTGGATCTACGTTCTTGACCATTGTGAGGCTATTGACCTAGTGCTCCACAAGGGAGAGATAGGTGAGGCATATAACATTGGTGGCGGAAACGAACGCATGAACATTGAAATCACCAAGTTTATCCTATCCCACCTCGGGAAGCCTGAATCGCTAATCAAGTACGTTGCCGACAGGCCAGGGCACGACAGACGCTATGCTTTGGATTGTACCAAAATTCAAGCACTTGGATGGTCGCCTCGACACAAGTTCGAGACGGCACTGGCAAATACAATAGATTGGTATGTGAAAAATGAGGCTTGGTGGCGGAAAATCAAAGAGCACCAAGCGGATTATAAGGAATTTACTAAGAAGTGGTATAGTGAAAGGCAGTAATTAGCGGCAAGGAACTAACTGCCACTTTAGACAATAATTACTGTTTCATTAACTTCACAAATTATTGCATGAGGGTTAAGGATGATCATTACGCAGACTCCGTTACGAATAAGTTTTGCTGGAGGGGGTACAGACTTCGCTGATTTCTACCGCTTGAATGGTGGTTGTGTAATCTCATCGGCGGTCGATAAGTACATCTATGTGATTATCAAAGAACGCTTCGATGAAAAAATCCGTATTGGCTATTCTCGAACAGAAATGGTTGATTCGATTGACGAGATTGAGCACGAACTTGTTCGTGAATGCCTCCGAAAGACAGGTATAACGCATGGCGTTGAAATTTCAACCATGGCTGATATTCCCTCAGAGGGGTCTGGCTTGGGTTCTTCGAGTAGCGTGACCGTTGGTCTTCTTAACGCAATGTATGCTTACAAAGGCGAGATAGTACCTGCCGAAGTTCTTGCTAAAGAGGCATGTGAAATTGAGATTGACATTCTGGGCAAGCCGATAGGGAAACAGGATCAATATATCGCAGCATTTGGCAACCTCCGCTTTATCTCGTTCTTGCCGTCCGAAGAAGTAAAAGTTGAGTCCATCAATCTTGATCCCGAAAAGAAACGCAGATTGAGCGAGAGCCTAATGCTCTTTTTTACAGGCATGACCCGCAGTTCGAGCGAAATACTTTCCGAGCAGAAAGCGAATATTGCCGACAGAGTTGACATACTAAAAAAGATGAAGCACCAAGCTGAGGAAATCCGAGAAAGTCTGCTCAATGGGCACATAGACCGGCTAGGTGAGATTATGCACCAAGGCTGGCTGTATAAAAAACAGCTTGCCGGGAAGATTAGCAATAGTGAGATTGACAACATGTATGAGCGGGCGCTTGATGCCGGCGCACTTGGCGGGAAAATCGCAGGTGCAGGTGGCGGCGGCTTCTTATTACTCTACTGTCCACCCGAGCGCCAAAACAAAGTTCGCGAGGCTCTCTCTAATCTCAGAGAGCTAAACTTTAACCTTGAGCGAGACGGAACCAAGGTAATCTTTAATGTGAGGCGGTAACCGATGGATAAAGTAAAAAACTACCTAAACGATGTTGCTCAGCTGCTGATAGAGGCGCCAACGGAGGACATTCGTAAAATTGCATCTCTCGTAATGGATGCTTATCTCTCCGGCAAGCAGGTTTTCATCATGGGCAATGGCGGGAGCGCTGCCACTGCTTCACATCTAGCATGCGATCTACAAAAGGGAATTGGTTGTCTCAACCCAGACAAAAAGTTTCGCGTAATGGCGCTTACGGACAACGTTCCGATAATGACCGCTTGGGCAAACGATACGGATTATTCAAATATTTTCGCAGAGCAATTGGCAACTTGGGTGGAACCAGGCGACCTAGTAATTGGCATTAGCGGCAGTGGAAACTCGCCCAATATTATTAAGGGAATTGAAGTTGCAAAGGAAAAAGGTGCTGTCACTGCTGGCTTAAGTGGTTTCAAAGGTGGCAAACTTGCCCAGGTGGCTGACCATAATGTCGTTGTACTTAGCGATAACATGCAGCATATCGAAGATGTTCACATGGTCATCTCCCATTTAATATTTCGCTACCTACTGGAGGAACTGTGTCATTGAAAGTGGTATTCCTGGATAGAGATGGCGTAATCAATAAGAATCGCGATGACTATGTAAAAACAGTTGATGAGTTCGAGTTTCTCCCGGGAGCTCTGGAGGGTTTGGCAAGACTTAAAGAAGCCGGATACAAGGCAGTCATTGTTTCAAACCAGGCTGGGGTTGGACGTGGTTTGTTTTCTTTGGATGAGCTTGAGCAAATAACAAAAGCTATGCTTGGTGAAATCAGACTCACAGGCGGAGAAATAGCCGGTGTTTACTATTGCATACATCGCAAAGACGAAGGTTGCGGATGTCGGAAGCCCGAACCTGGTCTCTTTCTAAAGGCGCGTGAAGAGCTTGGTCTTGATTCAGAGGGCGGTTTTTTAATAGGTGACACTGAAAGCGACATTTGTGCAGGGTATCGGGCAGGATGTACTACGATTTTGGTTTTGACTGGCAAATCTTCGGCTGATGACGTTGAGCATTGGCAGTATAAGCCCGATTATATTGCTGACAACCTTAATTCTGCCGTCGAGTGGATTATTAATAATCAAGTTGGCGTTACGTCTAACTAACGGTTAATGGTTTTCTTTCCACGACTTAATTATTTGCTTATCAATAAGTAACCTATTATTCCAGGAAGGGGTTTCTAGGTTGAGCAAAGCAAGGGGTATTTGGGTTTTCCTCACTTTAGCGCTAGTTTTAACCACCGTCGGGACGTCTTTTGCGGATACTAGGAGCGTCCCTTCTGCCGACCGGTTGCCACCTGAACATTGGGCGTATGATGCGATGCTCAACCTTGCTGCGGACAACTTAATCAGCGGTCTGCCTGCACGACTCTTTGCGGGCGACAGGCTTTTCAATCGCCTGGAAATGGCAGAAATTGTCGCATCGGCAGTAGATAATGCGTTGGGACGCAAATTGAGCGCTAGCCAGGTGGCTTTGATCACCAAGCTGATTGAGGAATTCAGACCTGAGATTGCTTTTCAAAATGCATTGGTGCTTGAAAAGTGGTCAAACCGCGAGGAGTCAGGTTCTCCCAATTCAATGGTTTTGACAGGTTATGTGCGCGGTATTGCAGAGGACGATTCCGGCGATGCGGACAGCCTTCTCCTTATTCCATACAGGGTTTCCGCGTTGGTAAACTTTTCTGAAGACATGCTTGGCGCTTGCATGTTTTCAGAACGAGAGGATAAGTTCTTCTTGCAAAGGCGAAATGACCCGCAGCCTGGAAAAATAATGATAAAGGGCTATGGTGAAGATTTTACATGGGAGATAGGAAGAGACTACTTCTGGTGGGGGCCTTGCTATGCTAGTTCGTTGATACTCTCGGACAACAGTGCTGGGTTTTGGAATGCCGCAGGTTCAAAGGAGTTTTCTTTTGGCCCGTTCTTTGGTCGAGTAAAAATCAGCCAGTTTGCCAGCGCTTTTGAAGACGAGGGGCAGATGCTTTATCTTTTCGGCAGGCGTTATGAGAGGACGCTGTCCCATGGATGGAATATAGGTATCAGCGAGACAGCCAAAACAGGCAAAATGCCAAATCCCCTTATCCTTGTGCTCCCATTTTACCTATATCAGCATTTGTTTCATGAAGTAGATGAGGAATTTAATACGCTTTATTCCATCGATTTTCTTTACGCGGCCAGACCTTCATATCAAATATACGGTGAATTATTGATTGATGACATAACATCCCCACGGATTTTTGGCGGTGGGTTCGAGCGACCCCGGAAAACGGGTTGGACGCTGGGTGTGTATTTGCCTAGAATGCTTTCAAAAAATAAGCTCTCGACGTTCAGGGCAGAATATGTCTATATAGACCGACTTACCTATGGTGCGACGCGTGAAGATTATCCATTGCTTGCATATATTCACAACACTGAGGTAATAGGACATGCGATTGGCCCGAATTCGAAAGCCCTATACCTTCGGTGGGAGCGAAGCTTAGCCGAGAAGCTGAGCGTAATATGTGAGTATGTGGATAGACATGAAGTGGAAGCACAAAATCCGCGTCGGAACAATGAAAGAGCCGTGTCATTCCTATTTACTTACGATATTTCGCCTGACAAGTCAATTGGAGTAAGATTAGCTCCTTATACTACAAGGATGCCCGATGGTAGCCGAAGTTCCGGGACTATCTACCAAATACGGGCAACTGCTGCATTTTAATCGAAGAAAAGGGGAAAACGAAGGATGATAATAACGAGTAGAGCACCTGTACGCATAGACTTTGCTGGCGGATGGACCGACGTAGACATTTTTGCAAAAGGCGCTGGCGGCGCCGTGCTCAACGCCACTATAGATAAATATGTCACTGGCCGCCTTGAGATTTTCGAAAGTACACCCACAATGGAAAAAGAAGCCCATGAGGGAATTACGGTGACATATAAGTCTGATTTACCTTCTGGTTCGGGCTTGGGTACGTCTGCATCTCTCAATGTTGTGTGGCTGAGCCTTATAAAATCCCAAATCACGAGCATCGAAGACAAGAAGATGATCGCGAACCTTGCCTATGAGCTCGAGCGCATATTAGGAATCCTTGGCGGCAAGCAGGACCAGTATGCTAGCGCTATTGGTGGCATTAACTTTATGACCTTCAACGATAGTGTAGAAGTTGAGAGGTTGGAGCTTGACCCTAATGTAATTTCCGAAATGGAGAGCAGGCTTCTCCTTTGCTATACTGGCAAGCCAAGGCTGTCGGGGAACATCCACGAAAATGTTTGGGGAGCCTACCGCAGAGGTGTGCCGGAGACAGTGAACGCTTTGTACAACCTTCGCAACGTTGCAATTAGAATGAAGACCGTATTGTTAAACGGCGATCTAAATGAGTTTGCCGAGCTCCTTAATCAAAACTGGAAACACCAGAAGCAGCTTGATGCTTCCATTACTAATGAACAAATCGAAGAGCTTTTTGACGAAGCATTCAAGGTTGGTGCGATTGGCGGCAAAGCATGCGGAGCAGGCGGCGGCGGGTGTGTGCTTTTCTTTACTGAGCCTGGAAAGTATGATAAGGTTGCCAGCGTAGTTGAAAAATTGGGTAGCCGTGTCATCCCATTTAAGTTTGAGTTTGAGGGCCTTCAAGTAGGCGAAGTGTGAGATTTGTGCATTTAATCGGTGGACTAATATCGTAATGCCAGCAAGCTACTGTTCTGTCGTTGTTTAGGTTCATTGCCTCTAGGGGAAAATAGCCTGCGAGGATAAATCCCTGGAGGAGTCATATGGACCTGGAACGCCGTGGTCTTCTACGTAGAATTATAGTATTCCTCTTATTGTCTCTCTTGGCGCTGATAATGTATGGCCTTGCGGTATGGTCGTGGAATTCGTCCATGGAGCTCAGCGCGTATGACATGGTTCTCCGCATGCGCTTTAAAGCATCACCTCGGCCGGACGTTGTAGTGTTGGCAATTGATTCAAAGACTATTGACGAACTTGGGCCATTGCCGTGGGACTACAAAAAACATGCCAGAATCATTCGGGCACTTACAAAGGTTGGCGCAAACCGAATCGTGTATGATTTCCTTTTTGACCGGCCAGATAGTCTCCATCCGGGAGCCGATACAGCGCTATGGGAAGCGGTGCGTAGCGCCGGAAATTTATTTTTGCCGATGGCTTATGACCCTTTGAGAGAAACCGAATGGACACCTTCCGACATCCGCGCTCTTATCATTTTGGAACGTTTTGCAATTTCGCGTCGAATTGAGTATCCCGTAAATTCTCCGATGTTTAGCTATTACTTTTTCATACCGCCAGTAGCAAATCTAATGACTGTAGCTGAAGGCATAGGTGGAATGGTAGGTACGCCTTCGGCTGGAGTGGTGCGCGAAGCTCAGCTTGCATATCTTACGACAGTAAAGTACCCAATTCCAATTCAGCCGCTACCCCAGACAACCCCTCTTCCAAAGTTAACGGACCAAGTTGTGGCTCTACCTGGATTGCCGCTTGCTGTCTCTGCGAAGATTCTGGGAGTAGATAAAGATCAAATAATCATTGACCTGACTGGAAGCATTGATTTAATTGCAAATCAATCATTGGTTGCTGAAATACCTGTAGATGAGCAGGGAAGAATGCTCATAAACTACGTCGGGCCAGCAGGCACAATTCCTCGTTACAGCGCTTCGGATCTTCTTTCAGGGAAGCTTGACAGGTCGTTGTTTGCAGGTAAGCTAGTTCTTGTTGGGGTCACCGACTCATCTTCTCCTTATGCTGGCGTCTTACCTACGCTATATGGACAGATGCCGCGAGTTGAAGTTACGGCAAATGCACTTATGACAATTCTAGACAAGAGCTTTCTCGTGAGAAGGAAGCTCGAAGCGCTTGCAGTCTTGCTGGTACTCGGCATATTGCTTGGTCTTTTATTGCCGTCTTTCTCCGAATCTCAGCTAAGCTTTTTTGCAATTGTTGCCCCACTTGTTTACATATTGGTTGCGATGATTGTCCTTGCAACTCTAAAACATGTTCTTCCTATTATCCCATCTGTTCTTCTTATATTATTTAGTTCTGTTATTGCAGGCTTGCTTTACCCCGCTGGTGCAACCGAATGATGTTTTCTGGATAGCAGGACAATATAAACTCAACAGGTGGACCAACCGACCCACCTGTTGAGTTTATACCTTATGCCAGTCTTCTTAATTTAACTATTGAGGTGGCAACCACCCATCGCTTCCGTAGTTTACCCAGAAGTGATTGCTTTGCCACTTTGGATCCTGCGGGTTTGAGACCTGGAAGGTCTTGACGTGTCCATCAGCGTAGGCTACGTTGATTGAGTCAACATGAGCCAATTGGACTTCAGTGGTATTGCCGACTTTGAAGCCGGACGGCGCATCCCAAATTAGTGGAGCATCGCCAGGTTTGTCGCAGACAGACAAAGATTGTCCGCTAATTAAGTAGTATCCACCTGAAACTGGGTCCTTGCAGCGTGCATTGAATATATAGGTAGTACGAGGATCTTGGTTTTGGCTGTTTATAGAAGCCCAGTTATCGCTAAAATTGTAATCTGTACTGCCGATTGTCCAAGAACCAGTGATTTTTACAGCAGGGCACTCAAAAATCTTTTGATTCTTGACATATGGCAGCAAGAGATATTGGAACCACGCCGAGTCCCTCTTTTGGGGATCGCGGAGGTCCGTGCCTCCGAGTTCAAAGATAGACATTGTATCGAACGCTCGACCAAATCCCGACACGAGTGGGAAATGGTCATCATAGTCCGAAGTGTAGAGATTCATTGCGGCAGTAATCTGCTTGAGGTTGTTGATGCACTGGTTCTTAACTGCCGCCTGCTTTGCTCGAGCGAACACTGGAAATAGAATTGCTGCGAGTATAACAATGATAGCTATGACAACGAGCAATTCGATTAGTGTGAAGCCCGAGCGATTACGCTTTGCGAAAAGCATTTTAAGCACCTCCAGAGTAATTCAAAAATATAAGCGCCGCGCCGACTTACGCGACTTATCCTCGGTTCACCTCCTTCCTTAGATCATGCTTATTTCGACATGGGCAAGAACTTTGACAATTCGCTAAACTTGCCCATCTAGAACTGAATATACGGTATGATTTTTATGAGTCCTATTATTACTAGCTTTTGAGATTACCAAAGCTTACCTGCAGATAGCAGTGCTACTTAATAAATATTAGCACACTTAGCGTTTGGCGTCAACTAATATTGGTTGCGCTTTTTATACTTGTGACGCAAGGGGGCAGTGCAATCCAATTTCACGTTTTAGACGACAGCAATTCACTAATGGTTCGCTTGGAACATATCATAAATTAGTTTTTTTGTTGCTTCCGGATCGGCTTTGACAAAAATTCCGCCTGTATTAAGCGCAGGGAGCGTCTCCATTCTTATATTGGCTTTGGGTAGAGATTTTGCAAATGAAAGTAGGCACATCATCTGCCGAAATGAGAGGTTAGTCTCGGTGTTCTTGCGTATCATATCAAGGATATGGGGCAGTTTTAGCATTACACAAGGGTTTGACAGTTTTGCTTTGGCAGCAAGCAAAAGCTCTTGCTGTCTTCCTATTCTTACGAAATCGCTCTCGGCATCTCCCGATTTTGACTGCCTATATCGTACGAAACCCATAGCTTGATTGCCGTTGAGAACCTGTCTGCCGGGTTTGAGGTGTATGTGCAGATTACCCCAGTTATCGTCGTAGTCAAGCTGCTTGTCGACTGTGACCTCCAGTCCGCCAATTGCATCCACAGCTTTCTCGAATGTATTAAAGTCTATCAGCACATAGTTTTCGGGATAGACGCCAATAAACTCCTCTAATGTTTGACAGGTTAAGCTTGGCCCGCCGAGCGCATTTGCGTAGCTTATTCTTCGTTTGCCCCGATAGCCTGGAATGTGTACTAGGGTATCGCGGGGTATTGAAAGTATGTTAAGCTTATGGTTGCGGAAATCAGCATGCACCAACAACATGGCGTCTGTCCGACCACGTGTGTTAACGATGCGTCCATGTCTATCCCTGTCTACATCACGGCCAAGCAAGAGGATGTTGACTTCATTCTTGCCAGGAAAGGCTTCCGCCGGTGAATAATTATGTGAAAGTGCAACTTGGATGGCATCGTGCACCGTTTGAGAGGAGGAATAATAGTAAAAAAGGGTTCCAGTTATTGATAAAGCTAAGAAAAGGAAGATAAATACTATAATTTTTTTGCGAACACCGCGTGAGGATTTTCGTATCCGGTTGGTTTTAGGTTGAGTTTGCATTCTGCCTATTCGCGTCGAAAACTTTTTATGTTTACCGAATTAAGGCGGTTTGTTAACCCTCAAAATATAATAAAACGAGATCAAAACAAGCAGTCTTCATATTATAACTAGCGGTCTATTTCTAGTCAACCAAACAATCGTTCTAAAGTAATTTTTTCTTTGGCCATTACAGGGTAGTGGTGATTGGTATGAATATTCTTGCGGTTGGTGATATGCATGGAAATCTCAATGTTGTTCTTAAGGCTCTGGAGCAATCTAAGGTCGACCTTCTTGTTTCTACCGGTGACTGGGGTGACCCCGATCAAGTAGATGAAGGAATTTTTCAAACCATTGTAGCTCGTGTCCCTGTGCTAACAGTTTACGGTAATCATGATTATGTGGACCTGCTTCGAAACGCCAAGAATCAAGACGGTAGCCCAGTGTTGCTTTTACAAGGCGAAGTTCGCGAGTTTGGCGGCTTAAGGTTTGTTGGCATAAGTGGTATATGGGCAAAATCTCATCGCAAGCCACACTACATAACCGATGAGGACGTTAGGCAAATTGCCGAGCATGTTGCTCATGAACATGTTGATGTAATGATTACACACGGTTGTGCAATCGGTCTCGCTGACGAGGTGCCAGGTGGCGGGCATGGCGGCCAGCGGTGTTTTCTTGAAGCCTTTCGCCAAATATCGCCGCGCCTTTATTTATGCGGCCATCTTCATCTGCCCCAAAAACGGGTTCTAAAAGATGGTCGGACAATTATTAATGTCGGTTATAGTGGAGAAGGTGATTACTGGATTATAAGTTTTAAAGACCAAACAATTGATGCCTGCTATTATAAGATTGATGGGTTTAACTTTACACGTTTCAAAACAGATACAAAATAACTCAGGTGCTTCAATAAGGGTATACAATGGCGAATACGCTCTTGATAAATCCAAGCGAGCTCAATTTGCTTCATACTCTTACCCCTGGCCAAGCTTTCCGCTGGAGAATGGATTCTGGGGGGAGATGGACAGGGGTTGTTCGTGGCCGCATTATACGAATCTGGCAAGAGGAAACCGAGGTCAAATATGAAATTTTCCCTAATGCCGGTGATAAGGACTTACTTTGTCATTATTTTCGATTGGAAGTATGTCTTGCATGTTTGTATGCGGATTTTATCCGTGAAGATGAGCGCCTAAAGAAAATTATTAAACGGTTCGAAGGTCTTCGAGTGCTGCGACAAGAGCCGGAAGAAACGCTTTTTTCTTATATTTGTTCAACGGCAAACTCAATCTCTCGCATTGTGAGCGCAATTGAGGCGATTTCTAACAGGTATGGTGAGAGAATCGCTAATCTTGATGGAGTTGATTATTGTTCTTTTCCTTCAGCTGAAGCTATTGCGCATGCAGACCCTAATGAGCTTGCCGAAATCGCTGGGTTGGGCTTCAGAGCGGCGAATCTCCATTCGGTGGCTAGGCAGATTCTAGATAGGCCGAATGGATGGCTCAATTCTCTTAAAGAAGCAAGTTATGAGGAGGCGCGCCGAGAGCTTCTCGCCCTCAGGGGTGTGGGATTGAAGATTGCGGATTGCATTCTTCTTTTCTCATTGGATAAGGACCAAGCTTTCCCTGTGGATACCCATATCTACAATGTTGCTGTGAAGTACTACATGCCAGAACTGCGGGGCAAGTCTCTAACTCCGCGCATCTATCAGCGCATTGTAGATTATTTTCAAGCGAAATTTGGGGCATTTGCTGGATGGGCACAGGAATATCTTTATTATGATGATCTCATACCCGAGCGTCCCCAGAAGTAACGGTTCTAAATGGACCATTTAAGGTGCCTTTGCATAAAGTTAATTAGGTTGCTTGTCAGTGGGCGAAGAGGTCTGTTCTGGCGTCACAATTGTGATTGTTTGGGTTTTGGAATCCCAGGTTACAACTGCACCGAGTGTTTCCGCTAAAAATCTAAGCGGCACCATTGCCCTGCCTCGGTAAATAACTACTGGAACATCGAGCGTAAGAATTTGTCCGTCTACCTTGGCATGGGCATCTCCGATGTGCAGCCAGATAACCTGCTTGTCCTTGCGGATAAATACTCTGCGTTCACGTGGAAACCAGCCTATTTCAGCACTGAATGCTTCAAATACGCTACGGACAGGTACGAGAGTTCGGCTGTTTATGCTTATTGGCGGAACATCGGTTCGAACCACTGTCTTGTCAACGGTGATGGTCACGCGCTCTTTGATTACTATTTTAGCTTGAGGCAATAGGTAATTGTTTATTAGCAAAACAAGCGCTGCAATAATGAGCAAGGTGTTTTTTCCATTCATTGGAGTTTCCTCTTAAAACCTATCAATTTCTTACCCCTGTGTTGTTTTTTGTTATGCAAAAATTTTTGCATCCATTCATTTAAAGGTAATTTTTGCCTGGCTTGCGAACAATAATAAAATTGTGTGGGGTGCGAGAAAGACGCATCCCTTTGGTTAGTTGGTATGACATTGAATTTGCCAATAATAGAAGGTCCAGAGCCCCAGGCTGGTTTTATAAATCGACTGGCAGCTGCATTTGCAGAGGAAAACCTCATTCTTGCATGCTGGCTTCATGGCTCCTTTGGAGCGGACAGTGCAGATAAATTTTCTGACATTGATGTGGCTGTTGCAGTTGATGACGATAAATTTTACCACGCGTTTCAAAGTGCCAAACGGATTGCAACTTCCATTGGGGAATGTGTTGTAGCTTGGGAAAGTCCGAAGGACATCAATGGAGCTGGCTTTACTGCATTTTACGTGGACTGCAATTTTCTTGATGTAAAGGTTTACCGTGCCTCAAGAATGCCCTACATTTGCGTAAAATCGCCAGTGAAGATCTTGTTTGACCGCAAGCGTCTAGTGCATTTCTCGTACGAGCCAAGAGAGGAGGAAAACCTTGGCGTTCCTCTTTCTGAGCACGTCTGGTGGAAAATGATTTATTTCTGGATTTGTGTTTACTCTGCGGTTAGGTTTTTAAAACGTGAGGATTACTGGTATGCGGCCGGAATGATAAATGCTATTCGTGGCACCCTGGCTCAGCTATTCTGGCTTTGGACCCGCCCGGATGAGATGACTGATATGTCTTTTGTAGTATGGGGTATCGTGCGCAGAGATTTAGAAGATAATCTTGTTTCTGAGCTTGAGTCTACTGTCTCGGACGCCGAAAAAAAGGAGATGGTTGACACTCTTGGACGGCTCATTGATCTTTTCCATCGTTATGGAAGACGCATTGCTGAAGATACCGGTTCGCAATACCCTGAGAAACTTGTTGATGTCATAACCGATTTTTATCGGCGTGAGTGCCTCAAAAATGCTATAATATCATCGTGTCCGCCGACTTGATGATATCTCAAATTGCCGCTAAACCAAAAGTCGAGCTACATCGGCATTTGGAAGGTTCAATACGACCCACAACAATAGCCGAGCTTGGCCGAGCGTATAGGCTACCCCTTCCAACTTATGACCCCGAGGGAATACGGTCTCTTATTCAGTTTTCTAGACCAGCAAAAAACCTCAGGGAATTTCTCAATCCATTTGTTAAGGTTATAAGACACTGCTTCGTTAATAAAGAGGCAATTGCACGTATAACCTTTGAGGTTATCGAGGATGCCTCGCTTGATAATATAACCTATGTTGAGCTTAGGTTCAGCCCCGAATGTATGGCAATCACGCACACCCTTTCCATGTGTGAGGTCATGGATGGTATTATTGAAGGTGTCCAAGTGGCTACTAGACGGTTTCCCATAACTGTTGGCTTGATAGTAAGTGTGAATCGCCCGCCTGGAAATTCTTTAATCTGGCCGACACCAATTGAGGTAGCCAAGCTTGCAGTAAGATATGCTGATAAGGGAGTGGTAGGTTTCGATCTATCAGGTTTGGAGGCTGAATGTCCACCATCGCGCTTTGCAAAAGAGTTTCAGTTAATTCGAGAGGCTGGTTTGGGTGTTACAGTGCATGCAGGTGAAGACTCAGGCCCAGAAAGCATTCGCGAGGCAATCGAAATTCTCGGTGCAGTCCGTATCGGACACGGAGTCCGAATAGTACGCGACCCAAATGTTTTGGAAATTGCATTAGCCCGAGGAGTATGTTTTGAGCTTTGTCCAACTAGTAATGTGCTTACCCGCGCAGTTGATTCTCTCGATAATCACCCGATTAGAATGCTTTATGATTTAGGTATGCAAGTTACTGTGAATACCGATGACCCTACTGTATGTGGGGTAACATTGACGAACGAATATTTGCTTTTAATCGAGAAGTTTGGCATGGATTTGAATGATATTGACCGACTTATTGAGAATGCTCGCAGAGCAAGCTTTGGAGGTTTGCGACAGTGATGAAGATGCCGCTCGGAGTGTCAACCTGGTGCTTTAATGATTTAGCCCCACGACAAGTTAGAGTTATTCTTGATGGTGGTGAGCAGTCTTCACCCGAAGGTCTCCCCTATGTGCGTACGTATTTCCGCGAATTGGTTGATGTGGTTCATAATTCCAGCATACAAACTCTCGAGCTTTGGTACAGCGATGTCTTGGGTGATGAGAACGTTGCGGCTAGTATAAACCGCCTCTCCGAGCATGGCAAAATCTCCTCGATGCATGCTCCATTTGGTCCTGTGCGAGACCTGGGGTCATTGGATGATGATGTCAGGCGTAGAGGAATTGAGGGATGCAAATGGGCTGCCAATTTGTTGAATCGTTTTGGAGGCAAGACTTTGGTTGTCCATGGGGGTTCTGCGGCAAAAGATGCGGCTCAAAAACCTGAGCGGATAAAATACAGCGCACAGAGTATTGCGGAGATTGCAGATTTTTGTGAAGGTTTAAACATCGACGTAGCAGTCGAAATGCTTGCAAATCTGGCTGTTGGGAGCAGTGCTTCGGAGCTGTTGAACATCTTGCAAATGATTAACCGTCCCAATGTGGGCGTTTGCCTTGATGTAAATCATGTCCTTCCTGCGGATGAAATTATCCCATCGGTATATGCATTGGGGAAAAAATTAATTACCCTTCATATCTCAGATTATGACGGCAAAGAAGAAAAACACTGGCTGCCAGGCATGGGGATAATTGATTGGAAAACCTTTATTAAAGCACTTCATGAAATTGGATATGCCGGGCCCTTCATGTATGAGACACGCTTTAAAGCGGCAAGCCTTTGCGAAGCGGCATCAGTGCTTGAGGAAAATTATAAAATGCTGATGGCCTCAGCAGGATTAAATATTGGCTGAAGCCATCAGCGCAGGGTTTTTGGCAGCAGACTTTGTTATAACCTGCCCACATTATTTCGATTCAACAAGCTTCTTCGCCCTATCAGCAAGATGTTCTGCACATAGGCCAAATACTTGCATGAGTTCCCAAGGCTGTCCTGATTCGCCGAACTTGTCTTGAACTCCTATCATATCGAATGCTATCGGCTTCTCAGTGCTTTTCAGTAGGATTCCTGCTACGATGTTTCCGAAGCCGCCGACTTGGTGCTCTTCCGCAGTAATAACAGCGCCAGTTTCATTTGCCGCACGGATGATAGCATCCTTGTCTATTGGCTTGACTGTGTGAACGTTTAGAACCCTTGTTTCCATGCCAAACTCTTCCTTAAGTATCCATGCCGCACGCATTGCCTCAGGAACCATAGGTCCACATGCGATAATGGCAATATCCTCATTCTCGTTCTTATATTCGGACGCCAAAATGGTTTCGAAGGCATCAACGAAATTAGGTTTTGCGCCTCGGTAGCGAATTACATTGGCTTTCCCAAAAACGAAAGGCGTGTCGAAAGTGCTAATTATCGGCGTTGCCTCTCTTGCATACCGAATATAAACCGGGCCAACAACGTCTAGGATCCCAATCTTGGTTGCTCGTTCGGTTTCTATGGAATCTGCTGGCACAATCAGGTTCATGTTCGGGAGAATTGCCATAAGGCTGATTTCCTCAAGCGCTTGGTGAGTTGCACCGTCTGGCCCAACTGAGATTCCACCATGTGCGCCTGCAATTTTCACGTTGAGATTCGCATAACAAATAGTTGTGCGAATCTGGTCCCATGCCCGACCAGCAGCGAATACGCCGTAGGTCCCAGTAATGGGAATTTTTCCCTCCTTCGCAAGGCCACCTGCAACTGCCATCATGTTCTGCTCAGCAATGCCAACGCTGAAGACTCGGTTTTTGCGTTCGGGATTGTTTTCCTCGAAGGCAGTAATACGAATTGAGGCTGATATATCGGCGTGAATTGTTACAATTCTTGGATCATCGCCAATTTTTGCAAGCCCTTTGCCAAAGCCCATTCGAGTTGGTTCCATTTCAACTTGCATTTCGTTGCTGGAGTTCCACCAGTAATCGCGCTTGAATTTAGGTAGTTTCGATTTTGCATTTTCCGCAGCGCGTTTGGCATGAGCTGAGGCGTAGTCGAGCAACTCCTTGATTCTTTCATCTGTCAGCCCGGGGAATCTTAGTTCCTCAATTGCCTTTTCGAATTGTTCTTTCTTAGGGGCTATGCCATGCCAGCCCGCTTCATTCTCCATGAATGAAACGCCCTTGCCCTTAATCGTGTCGCCAATTACTATTGTTGGCTTGCCCTTGATTGTTTTTGCTTCCTCAAACGCCGTTGCGATTTGAGCAATATCATGACCGTCTATCTCAATAACGTGCCAGCCAAAAGCCCGATACTTGTCGGCAATTGGCTCAATGTTCATGACATCCTTCGTCCAACCATCAATTTGAAGCTTGTTTTTATCGAGAATTCCGCAGAGATTGTCTAGCTTGAATTGGCTAGCCGACATGGCGGCTTCCCATATGCTTCCTTCTTGCTGTTCGCCATCACCCATGATGCAATAGATTCGGTGTGACTGGCCGTTTAATTTTGCAGCGAGGGCCGCACCAACTGCAACACCCAGCCCCTGGCCAAGCGAGCCGCTTGAGATTTCAACGCCACAGAGTTCCAGCATATTTGGATGTCCTTGGAATGGGCTTCCAAGCTGGCGGAGGCGCATAGCTTCCTCGATTGGGAAGTACCCAGCTCGCGCGAGGGCTACATACAACGCTGGCGCTTTGTGACCGGTTGACCAAAATACTCGATCCCTACCTTCCCAACATGGGTCATCCGGTTTGTGGTTTAGCGTGTGGAAATAAAGCACGGTAACGAAGTCGATTATTGATAACGTTCCGCCCGGATGCCCTGACCCGGCAGCATATATGGAAATAAGGTTGTAGGCTCGAAGCTCCTTAGCAATTGCTTCTAGCCTCTGCACTTCCTCTTCGGAAATCACCGATTGCTTAACAGCCATTTGTCCTCCTCAAAGTTGCCAGATTTTGATTATTTTTTTTAATAAGTTGAAATATCGGCTACCAGTTATCTATAACATCCTTAATAACTAAAAGCCGAAACACTATCCTTATTTTAGTTATTCTTGACTTTTAGTCAAATACCCTCCTGCTGAGAGTTTCAGAATAAAAACTGGTATTGACATATCGCTTAAAGCATGCTAAAAATATAACAGATGAAGTACCCACCTCACGCTTCCCTTGTTGCTTCCCGTGCGTGTTGCCAGGAGGCTTAATTTATATGAGAACATCCCGTAATCAGGCGATTCAGGGCGAGCTCTTTAGACCTTTTTTCTGGCTACTCACGGCAATTTTACTTTTTATCCTTTACGCACCAGCCTCCGCACAACTAGAAGTTGTCCTTGCTCCACCTCCTGAACCTAATGTAAAGCCTATGATTGTGCATCCACTGGAAGCAGATGGCGATTGTGACAAGATAGGGGATAGCATCCAAAAGCGAATTCGCGAAATCCATAACGCAATTGCTCTCACACCTGACCCGCTTCGCAAAGCATTACTTAAAAAGCAACTGGATGTACCCGTCCGGGTTGAGTTGATATTTAATCGCCAAATTACGCAGGGGCAACTCGAAAATTTTATCGCCTTGGGAGGCAAAGTTGAACATATCTATCGGGCGGTTAGCTATGGTTGGACAGGAATAATGCCGCTCGGTGCTGTCGAAATGCTTAAGGCTCAAATGGGCGACTCTTTGGTAGCCATAATCGAAGACCAACCAGTTGAACTTCACCTTGATGAGGCGACCAGGACGGGCAGGGTTCGCCCTATTTGGGCCCCAGGATTTGCCGGCAATTCCTCAGGATATTCGGGCAACAGTGGGACGACAATTGCTGTCCTGGATACGGGAATAGATGCATCGCATACCGACCTTTCAGGCAGAATGCAGTACTGGAAGGACTGGACAAGTGATAATGAACCCAATCCCATTGATCATGGCGCCCACGGAACTCACGTTGCTGGAATCGCTCTAGGAACCGGCGGCGCAGCCGGGTCTTCAACGTCGTTGCTATACTATACCGACAGCGGCGATATGTCTGGATTAACCAATGGCTATTTCTACCCATCGCCAATCCATATCCCAGGCGGATTGTATACAACCTTCACAAGCACTGCGACTTGGGTCGGTGACAAAACTACTAGTTTATATGGTTTATACCGCGCGAATGGTTCTACCGGAAGCTATTCTGCGTTAAGTAGCGCTTCGAGCGGAAGTTCGCCGCTTACCGAGACCAACACATTTACCTCTTCGTCACAGTATCAGTATACCGCCGGATTGATCCAAAACGCATCCAAGAGCGTTGGGAGATATGCGGTGGCGAACTCAGTGACCTATTCTGGAATTGGGGATGGATTCAATACATTTCGAGGTGTTGCCCCCGGATGCCGCTGGGCAGGATTGAAAGTATTTAAAAACGATGGCACAGGTTCAACAACGGATATTGGTGAAGCTCTGGACGATATTGTGTCTAAGAGGGTAACTCACAATATCAAGGTTGCCAATATGAGCTTGGGAGTCTCTGGGAGCCCGGGTCTAAATACTACTCTGCGGGCAAAGACAAATACGGCTGTCAACAACGGAATAGTGATTGTTTGTTCAGCAGGCAATGATGGACCGGGCACCAGTGGGGCAAATCAGATTGATGACCCAGGCAGAGCCGCGCTTGCGATAACCGTGGCGGCGAGCAATGACATCAATGAGCTTACCCAGTATACGAGCAGTGGTTTTAGTTCACCTGGATCAGACGAGGATTATAAACCCGATGTCATGGCGCCAGGTGGTTCGTACTACTATTCGCTCATACTTTCTGCTGATACAAACAATTCAGATGCCGAAGTCTCTACGTTTGCCGATGTGCAAGCAAATGACTACTGCAACATGGCAGGAACTTCTATGTCATCACCGTTCGTTGCGGGGGCGGCGGCGTTAGTAATTCAAGCGCTTGAGGAAAATGGTCTTGTTTGGAATTTCAATTCAAATGCTCACCCTTTGTTGGTGAAAATGCTCTTGTGCGCGACATGCACAGAGTCAAATGCGAATCGTGAGGTCAATTCTGGCACGAACCCAACGCTTGGGCGTGCGGCAGCTCCTAAGGACCTATTTGAGGGGTTCGGTCTTATAAATCCTGATGCTGCAGTTGAAGCCGTGAAATTGGTTTATAATGGCTCAATAATCATCGGTTCAACTACTGGAGGGTATTACGATAGAAGAGCTTGGGCCAGAAAGGTCAATTTGGTTTCAGGTGTACAGTTTGCGGTTAACCTGGATGTTCCTTCTACAGGTGATTTTGACCTTTATCTCTATTCGGGGACACCAGATAGTAAAGGAAACCCAGTGATTCGCGCCTACAGTACCAACGAAGGAAGCGGCGTTGATGAAGCGATTAGCTATACACCTTCTGCAAGCGAAACCGGTTATCTGGTTATCAAACGTGTAAGCGGTAGCGGGACGTGGAATTTATCGCCTCCAGATCCTACGCCGCCAACCACACCGGTGGTAACCGATGATGGCGCTTTCACCACGAGTACAACCACTATCCATGCAACTTGGGCGGCATCGGATCCTGAGTCTGGCATCGCCGAGTACCAATATGCCATTAGCACGACAAAGTTTGAGTCGGGTATAATCCCAAACGGCGGCTGGGTAAGCGTCGGCACCCAGCAGAGTGGAACACGTAATGACCTTTCTCTTTCTTATGGACATGTTTATTACGTGCTCGTGAAAGCCAAAAATGGCGCCGGCCTCTGGAGCGAAATAGGCGTTTCCGACGGTGTAACGGTCGTTCAAAATACCCCAATGACCATAGGCGGCGCAAAGCTCCTGCCGAATGGCTCCACTGTTGGATTGAATTACAAGGTAGTCACTGCAGTTTTTACCGATTGCTTCTACATCGAGGAAGAAAGCAAAGCAGCCGGTATTCGTGTTACTCCTATTGAAATGCCAGAAGGAATTTCAGCAGGTAAGCTTATAAATGTTGGCGGAACAATGCAAACAATTGGCCGCGAGAGACACATAAATGGAGCCACTGCCGCTGTTGGGGCTTCTTGCCCTATAGAATCTCTCTTGCTTATCAACCGCGCTGTGGGAGGCGAGCCTTGGAATTACAACGAAGTTACGGGAGCTGGGCAGGCAGGTATTGACGGCGCATGCGGACTTAACAATATAGGACTCCTTATCTGTACGACCGGCCGCGTAACCTGCGTTGAGGGAACGGATTTTTGGCTAGATGACGGCTCTCGAGTTACTGGTGACACTGGACATGAGGGAATAAGGGTTTCTGCTATTGGCATTGCAGATTTCCCATCGGTGAACAATTATGTAAAGGTTACCGGTATTAGTTCATGCATACAGTCGGGGTCGAATCTCTGCCCGCTTATTCGAGCAACTGACTTGGTGATAATTCAGTAGCAGCATTTTAAGTTAATCGAACTATTACTTGTTTATGTTTCTCCGGCAGCCTATTTTTATTAGACATGCAGGGGGATGCGGAGGGTGTTGAAAGCAGTCATTATACCACCTAGGTACCACCTAGGTGGTTCTTCACCGAGTTTGCGAAAGCTGGCTGCTTGTTTGAATTTCCTAGCTTTGAACTTCAGTCCTAGAAATTGTTTTAGCATCACATCACATTGACACCATTTGTCCCCTCTTCGTATAATATCCGAGCCGATTATGGGATTGTGATATCTATGCCTGGGGCATTTTCCATTACAAACGGAAAGTCCACGCTAATATTTGAGCCAGATGGTGAAAGGTTCGTCCCAAAGCTGTACCTGGAGCGTTCGGGACAGCTTGTAATTGCGATGTCTGCGCCGGTTTTCTTGACCTTATGGGCAGAAGACATTGTGGTTCCTGCACGGATTGTTAGGGTTTTTGGGCAAGGACAAATAGAATTCGAAGGAGAGTTTCCAGGCCTCCCTGATTGGCATCTATCAGGCAGTGTCGTTCCAGCTGGCGACCAGGCGCCGAGATTCGACTGGCAAATTCGGGTTGCCTACATTGGCGACAATGCGCAGGAATGTCGCTTAAGAGTGCGCTTCGAAGTGTGCGATGTCGGCGTTCCCCGCTGGATGGTGCCTGCGATGTTCTATAAGCATAACAGGCCCGAAAATTGCGTGAGAAAGTATCCCCGCTATTCATACGAAGAAAATCGCCCCAAGGATTTTATATCTAGCTATTGGGCATTTAGGTCAGATCGCTCGTCATGCCCATCGGTTTTCTGTTGGACAGAAAACTTCACAACATGTCTCGCAACAAGTGAGATGTTCAGTCACGGGCAGAGTGGGATTGGCTTTGTGGGCAGACAAGGAGAGATTGCGTTGATGCTCAACTTTCCGTACGCCGAAGAGCCTGTGAAATATAGCTCGTGCCGCGAGGATGGAAATGCGCCTGAAGTACTTACAACCCCTATAATGCCGGCCGACCGCATTTCGTTTGGGTTTAGCACCTACGTTGATGAGCACGACTTCCATGCCTACAATGGCTTGATTCGCGATATTTACAATGAGTCTGAGGACGAAACCAATCCCTGGCTAACGAAACTTGAGGCCGAGGAACTTCTAGCATATGGCCTTTATCGCTGGCATTACGATGCCGAACAAAGCGTTCTTTATGAAACCTGCGCTTTCGATAGCTACTTTGGGAAAGGTAAAGGCCAAGTTGACAGGCCACACATGCACGTTGCCTGGGTTAGTGGGGCTCCATATGCCTATGTCCTTTGGCGATATGGGCGCGATAAAGGGATAAAAGAGTATGCCGAAGCAGGGCTTTCGGTGCTCGACAAGATAGCCAATGAAGGGATTTCTCCGTGTGGTCTCTTTTGGCCTGAATGGACACAAGAGCGAGGTTGGGGAACCGGCTGGAACCCAAATCCTAATTGGATACAGGCTCGTACGGTCAGCGAAGCCACATGGTTTTTCCTCCAAGCACTTGAGGATGCGAAAGAAGCTCATGAAAATTGGGCATCAGCTGTTCGGAGCAACCTCGACGTCGCTCTCAGGATCCAACGAGCGGATGGGAACTTTGGCTCCTACTATAACGTAGAGACGGGTGAAGTAGAAGAATGGGATGGCGCTGGAGGATTGATGTGGATTCCTGCGCTTCTTGCTGGCTCAAGGTATTTTGGCAATGACGAGTATGCCGATGCTGGGATACGAGCTGGCGAATATTATTCAAAATTTGTGGAAGACGAATATATTTATGGAGCGCCGGAGGACGTGCACCTCACACCTACTTCAGAGGATGGCTACAACGCATTGATTGCCTATCTCCATTTGTATGAGACTACCAGGGATAACCGATGGCTGGAGCTTGCCAAGCGTGCTGCTGATTGGGTAGCCACTTTTCGATGGGTCTACAATACGGTTTTCGCACAAGAAACAATTCTAGGTAGATACGATTTTCGCACAATGGGCGGAGATATTGCGTCCCCATCAAACAACCATATTCACAACTACGGCTTAATATGTCATCCCGAGATGCTGCGCCTGTGGTCATATACAGGCGATACCTACTATCTTAGCAGGGCAGCGGATCATCTTGCATGCTTCCATCAATTTATTGCACGCGAGGATGGAGACTTCAATGCAAGAAAAGGAATGATAACCGAACAATGGTTCCATACCGACTGGACCCATCCCAAGGGCTCAATGCTTCAGCTTGCTCATTCTTGGTGTGCAGGCTTGGTGCTGTATGCGGATATGTACACTCGTTCATTTGGCGATGTCGTAATTGATAGCGAAAGCCGAGAGGTATATGTCCTTGATAACATATGGTTAAAGGAAACAGAAGAGGTTGACAGCGACATAGTTCTTACACTTGAAAATCCCTCACTGCGAGATCAAACGCTTTCCGTTCGACATTCCAGGATTGGCATTGTAGGTAAGATAACAATTCCAGCACGGGATGAGTTGAGAGTACGGATAGGTGGACGCCAGGGCGATATTAAGGAGCTCGAGCCGGAGGAGAAAATCTGGTGAGCCAAATTGTTGTTGTCGGGTCAAGCAATACGGATATGGTAGCCAAAACTGAGCGTATGCCGATGCCGGGGGAGACGGTCTTTGGCGAATTTGTAATGGCTCCTGGCGGCAAGGGTGCGAACCAGGCGGTCGCGGCGGCTCGGCTCGGAGCAGAAGTTACTCTTATTGCTCGAATTGGCAACGATGTTTTTGGTGATTTGTCGTTCAGTAATTTTGAACGCGAGGGAATTAGGACAGATTTTATGGTTCGGGATTCTTCCACACATTCTGGAGTTGCGTTAATCTTCGTAGATGCAAAAGGTGAGAACTCAATTGTTGTTGCTTCTGGAGCGAACGGAAGACTTGCGCCGGAGGATGTTGATAGAGCACAAGAAGCCCTAGCAGAGTGCAAAGTTCTTCTTCTCCAACTCGAGATTCCATTGGAAACCGTATTCCACGCCGCAAGTATTGCAGCGAAACACGGCGTAAAAATAATTCTTACCCCAGCACCTGTAAGGCAATTGCCGGCGGAGCTACTTGGATTAGTTGATGTGCTAGTGCCAAACGAAACCGAAGCGGCGGCACTGCTTGATTTGCCGAGTGAATGCTTGCTTGATAATCCGCAGGCTGCCGCAGGACTGCTTGATCTTGGGGTTGCCAGCGCAGTAGTTACCCTTGGCTCACGGGGTGCCCTGATTGTAACGCGCGAGGGGAACCAACTTCTGCCTGCAATTCCCGTCAAGGCAGTGGACACAACCGCGGCGGGAGATGCTTTTACTGGTGCGCTTTCGGTGGCGCTTGCACGAGGCGAAAGTATTAGAAAGGCTGTAGAATTTGCGGTAGCCGCTGCGGCAGTTTCGGTTACACGAATGGGAGCTCAGCCTTCCTTGCCGACCGAATCTGAAGTATTAGAGTTGCTCAAAGAGGTGGTGAAGTAAAGCAGATTACTAGATGGTGAATGTTATTGTAAATCTAAGGTAATTAGCCTTGGAATAGCTTGCGAAAAGGTCAGGACATATTGACCTGCGATGGCATTTGTTGTAACATAAGCGGTAACGCATTTCGAAAGGAGAGGTCGAATGCAGACAAAGAGAATTCTTATTTTAATTGCAGTAGTCATAGCAATCTCGGCAATTCCGGCATATTGTGCTAAGCCGGTGCCGGACATAGTGGCTACCGTGAATGGTGAGAAAATCACCAAAAAGGAGCTGGAAAACATCCTATTTGATTGGAGCGGCCCCTTGGCGCTTGAGGAGCTGATTGACCACCGATTAATAGGACAAGAGGCAAGGAAACAGGGCATTGTTGTTACCCCTGAAGAAGTCAAGAAAAAGATGGAGGAGAGCAAGAAATTCCTTCCTCCGGGCATGTCTTTGGAAGAAGCTTTGCAGCGTAGCGGAATGACGCCTGGACACTGGTTTGCCAGGTTAAAGGCCCAGGCTCAAGCCGAGGGAATAGTCAGAAAAACAATCAAGATAACTGATGAGGATCTTGCCGGACAAGTAAAGGTCTCGCGAATCTTAATAAAAGTCCCGTATAAACAGGACGAGGAAGAGAAAAAGAAAGCCGAGCAGGAAGCTCAAGAGAAGATTGCCAAGATCTCCCAAGAGATAAAAGATGGATTGGCATTCGAAGAGGCTGCAAAGAAGTACTCCGAGGACCTAATGACAAAAGAGAAGGGCGGCGACATGGGTTATGTACCCAAGAACACAATGGGTAAGGAGTTTGAGGAAGCTATTGCTAAGCTCAAACCTGGTGATATAAGCGACCCATTCAAAACCGCAATTGGGTATCAAATCGTGAAGTATTTTGGTAGCGGCAAGGAAGCGCAAGGAAACGAAAGAAAGGAACTAATAGATCGTCTGACTACAATGCAACTGCAACAAAAAATGAATGATTGGTTCCTTACGCTTAGAAATAAAGCAAAGATTGTAAACTATCTGGCTCCTCAGCCGCCGAAACAGCAAGAACAGCCAAAAGTAGAAGAGTCCAAACCAGCTGAGTCGCCGAAGCCTGCCGCTCAGCCGACCGAAGAAGCCCCCAAGGAGGAGCCAAAGAACGGTGCTCCTCCTCCTGGAGTAAGCGATGCGGAAGCAGCTACGCCGCCGCCACCGCCTACGCCTCCTGCACCATAAATAAATCAAAAATGAGCGATCCAACTCTTGCGGTGAGTTGAAAATAAAAGTCCGGGCTTGCAGGCTCCAACGCGGAGCCCGCAGGCCCGGTCTCTGCTTTCATTAGCTGATTAGCTTTTAAATGTTACGGATAGCGTAAACACCTCATTCTAGCTTGCAGAGTCCAAACATCAAAAGAAAGTTTATCGAAGAGGAGGATTAGGAATGGCAAAGAAAAAGGTCAACGTCGGACTTGTGGGCTATTTGTTCATGGGGAAGGCGCATAGCGTTGGTTATCGCGACTGCGCATTTGCTTTCCCAGATGTCAAGGCCGAACCCGTCATGAAGGAGATATGTGGGCTTGTTGGTGCTGAAGCGGCGCAATATGCAAAGCAGTATGGTTGGGAGCGGTCAAGCGAAGGTTATCAACATGTGGTTGAAGCCGATGACATCGATTTGGTAGATATTGCTACCGGGAACGATACGCACAAAGAGATTGCGATTGCGGCTGCAAAAAATGGCAAGCACATCTTCTGCGAAAAACCAATGGCAATGAACACGGCTGAATGTAAGGAGATGATAGATGCCGCCGAGAAGGCAGGTATCATCCACATGATAAACTTTAACTACCGCCGTGTTCCAGCTGTTGAGCTGGCAAAGCAAATGGTTGAAAAGGGAATGATAGGCACGCCTTATCATTTCAGGGCTGTTTACCTGCAAGATTGGATTGTAGACCCCGAATTCCCGCTTGTTTGGAGACTTCAGAAAGATAAAGCCGGCTCAGGTGCTCATGGTGACCTCAATGCTCATATTATTGACCTTGCCCGCTACCTTTGCGGTGAGTTTGATGAGGTATGTGGTTTAATGAAAACCTTTATCAAACAGCGTCCAGTTCTCTCAGCAGCGACAGGAGGGTTAAGCGCTAAAGCTGGAAAGCAGATGGGTGAGGTTACTGTTGACGATGCGACGCTTTTCCTCGCCAAATTCAAGAATGGGGCAGTTGGCACCTTTGAGGCAACTCGCTTCGCCACCGGAAACCGTAATGGAAATCACTTCGAGCTAAACGGTAGCGATGGGAGCATACGATTTAATTTAGAGAGACTAAATGAGCTGGAATTCTTTAATCGCAAAGACAAAGAAGGACAGCAAGGTTGGAAAACAATCCTTGTAACAGACCCGCCGCATCCATACATCAAGGGTTGGTGGCCAGCAGGACACATAATAGGTTGGCAACATACGTTTGTTCATCAGATATACAATCTAATGAACGGAATTGCTACAGGCAAAAATCCGGCGCCTGACTTCTACGATGGATTGAAATGCCAAATGGTGCTAGATGCTGTAGAAAAGTCGGCCGAGACTGGACAGTGGGTAAAAGTATAAACAGGGATTAGCTTTCTGGTTGCGGTGATTAGGTGCACCGAAATAGATTGTGAAACCGCAATCGAATTTCATAAGGCTGGCTAATTGTGGAACAGCACGGCCGCCGAGGAAGTCAAACTTAAAGGAAAGGCTTCGGGGAGGGGTGGTTCGTTGACTTCCGCTCCTCCCTTATGCTACGATTAAGTCTGTCTGAAAATCCCAGGGGATGGATTTATACCCAAGCGGTCTCCAATCAATACCCTGTGGTGACTTTAATGAATTGAAGGGCCAGAGAGATATGCTAAGAAGTAGGCTAACAATTATAATTACCTGCGTAGTTATGTCAGTACTGCAATTGACATACCTCCACGCTCAAAATGTAAGCGACATCGAGATCGCGAGACCGTTGGATGGAGCAACTGTGCGAGAAAAAGTGCGCATAATCGTACCAGGCAGATGCGTTCCACAAGGCGGTTTTGTCGCTTACTTCATAGATGGCCGCTTTAGAGCAGCAGTCTCAAATCCAGATGAAAATGGCGGATCCTACGTATACGTTTGGGATACCAAAGCCGAGGAAACCGACCCGAGCCTTACCCCAGAGCAAAGAAAACCGCGAGAGGGCAAACATACCATAAAGGTACAAGCTTTGGATGCAGGAGGCAAAAAGACTGGCAAAAGCAAAGAAATCACAGTGTACGTGAAGAACAAAGCCGAGCTTCCGCCTGGTGGGATTAGACTGCAGTATAAGCTAAGACAAGGTATGGTAGTAGACTATAAGTACTCCATTACCGCAAGCCTCAAAAGCATTCAGGGGGCGACAGAGCTTGCCAACACAGTCGGCCAAGCATTCGAAGGCTCCGAATTAATAGTAAGGAGGTCAGTCGAGGATGCTCGGCCAGATGGTACATTTCTAATCCGACAAAAGCCCATCGGAACGATTAAGCTTGTGCAAGGTGGAAGGTCAGTCCCTGCGCCAAACCTTAATATTCGTGCTGCTTATGATATTGAGGACTTGTCGGGTCGAGTTAGCTATATCATGGGTTCAAATTCCCCAGGCTTGTTGATAACAGTGGACCTGCCGAATTTTCCTTCAAGCAGGTTGGTTGTGGGCGATACGTGGACTTCCAGGGATAAGGTGATTCGGGATGTACTCACTGGCGAGTCACTGGTTCTAAATACCCATAGCACGCTAGAAGGGGCAGAATGGCATAACGGTTATCCTTGCGCAAAAATCGTCACGACATTTGAAGGCATTGGACGGTCTCCGTTCCCGACAGTGCTCAAGGGAAATTCACAAATAAAGGGTGAAACAATCACATATTTTGCTTATCAGGTTGGCAAATTAATCTCGTCGATGACTACGGCAACAATTACAGCAGAAACTGACTCGGCATCGGTGTCGGCGCTAGCTCAGCAAATAACTAGTGGGTCGAGCTATGCATCCAGCGTATTGAGCGGAGCTTCTTTGGGAGTGTCAAGCTCAACAGGTGGTCCAGGCGGTTTCGAGGAGCCGCCGCCACCCTTGCCCACTACAAGCGGGCCAAGCTTCAGCGTTGGTACCCGACGAGGCACTACGACGACCCAGAGTAGCGTGCAGGTGGTCTTCGAAGTAAAGCAGAGTCTGGAACTGGCTCGCTAGTTTACGCAGGCGCAAGAGAGTTTAGTAGGCTTGACTTAATATTGGCTCGGGCGGGGAGTACTTTCCCCGCCTGAGTTTCCTTAATGGCAAAAGCGGCTTACAACCTATCCAAGAAACGCAAAGGATAAAATAGTTCAGTAGTTCGCAAGGTAACCAAATAGTGCTTAGTTCTATGAAGACCGAAGTTGAGGAAGACATCGAAAACGGAAAACAGCTAGAGCTTGTAGAACATCTGGCTGAACTTCGAGCAAGAATCATACGGTGCGTGGTATATCTAGCTATCGGTGCATGCGCCGGATGGTTTTTCTTCCCATTCTTCTTCAAAATCTTAGCCGGTCCAATCATTGGTTTCTTGAAGGAGATGGGAAGTTCATTCCTTCTCACCGGCGTTGCTGAAGGATTTACAATCAAGTTCCAGATATCCCTAATTACAGGTTCAATCCTTGCACTGCCTCTAATCACCATGGAGGGATGGGGATTCATTGCCCCAGGTCTGACGCGGAAGGAGCGGCGAGCGGTTAAACTAGTAGCTCCGCTTTCAATATTGTTATTCTGTTTAGGCGTGGCACTAGCCTACTTCGCACTGCCAATGGGAATTAGGTGGTTGATAAGCCAGAATCCGCCCGGAGCGAAGTTCATGCCTTCTGTTGCCCAGACACTCCTATTTATAATAAAAATGTACTTAGCTTTTGGCTTGGTGTTCCAAACCCCCATTATCCTGATGTTCCTAGCAAGAGTTGGAATTGTTGACTCACAGATGTTGAAATCATATTGGCGGCAGGCCGTCCTTGCTCTGCTTATCGTTGCTGCGGCCGTAACACCCTCAGGAGATGCAATGACAATGATGATGATAGGCTTGCCCATGGTCTTCTTATACATTCTTAGCATTGGTCTTGTGAAGCTTGTTGAACCGCGGTCATGAGTCTGCGGAAATTCCTTGCGGAACTTCAAAACTCGCCCGAGTACAAAGGACAGCTTGTTCATCTAGCTGTCATACCCGCAAAACTGGCTCGCTATGGCGAAGTCAGATACAAGCTTAATCCTCGTCTTTGCGAACGACTCAAAGCCATTGGAATAGATAAGCTTTACTCACATCAAGCTGCCGCAATTAACGCAGTTCTAGGAGGACGTCATGTGGTTGTTGTAACATCAACTGCAAGCGGCAAAACCCTGTGCTACAACATTCCCATTCTCAACATCCAGCTCTCGGAGCCAACTAAACGTGCCATTTATCTGTTTCCTACAAAAGCTCTTGCACAGGACCAATTGCGTAAACTTAACGAGCTCAATCACCAATTCGAACTTAGGTTTGGGATATATGATGGGGATACACCTCAAACTGAACGGCGCGCCATACGCAAGAATTGCCATACGGTTCTGACGAATCCGGACATGCTCCACCTTGCGATACTGCCGTATCACACTCAATGGGCTGATTTTTTTCGCAATTTAGCATTTGTAGTTATTGATGAAATGCACGTCTATCGCGGGGTATTTGGCGCACATGTTGCAAATATTATTAGGCGTCTGCGCCGCATCTGCCGCCATTACGGCTCTGTTCCGCAGTTCATTGCATGTTCAGCAACAATTGGCAACCCTGAGGAGCTAATGAGGAAGCTTACGGGCGTAAGGACTGAGGTCATAGATGATGATGGTTCTCCTTCCGGAGAGAAGTTGTTTGCGTTTTGGAATCCACCTTACATAGGTGTTGGGGAAAGAAGGAGTGCAAACTGGGAAGCGGCTTACCTTCTTTCTAAGCTTGCATGCCGGCGTATAAGAAGCATAACTTTTGCGAAAGCAAGGGTTGTTGCCGAGCTAATTTATCGATATGCAAGAGCGAATTTGGAAGCGCACGACCCTGAGACTGCTGGGAGGATTATGCCATATCGTGGTGGATATACGCCTGAGCAGCGACGGCAAATTGAGAAGGGGCTTTTTGAAGGAGAGCTTCTAGGAGTTACGGCAACTAATGCACTTGAACTTGGTGTTGACGTTGGCGACCTAGAAGCGTGCATTCTTACTGGTTATCCAGGTACGATTGCCAGCACTTGGCAGCAAATTGGGCGCGCAGGCAGAGGGCAAAATACATCGCTTGCCATTCTAATTGCGCTTAACAATCCACTTGACCAGTTCATTGTGCAGAATCGTGCCTATTTATTGGACCGTACTAATGAAAAAGCTATTCTGGACCCACAAAATCCCTACATCCTTGCTGAACATCTGTCTTGCGCTGCTTATGAAACTCCTATTTCGGAACTCGATTATGACCTTTTCGGCGCGAATTCGGAACCGCTTTTGAATCTGTTGGCTGAGTCGGGGCAGATAGTTCGCCAAGGGAAATGGTTTTGGAATGGTGAAGGCTACCCAGCGGCCAGCGTCAACATACGTTCCACAGGAGGAAATAGTTATCTAATTTACGACGTTGCTAAGCCTGGGGAACCTCTGGGCTCAGTTGAGGAAGCTACTGCTTTCCAAATGATTCACGAAGGGGCAGTCTACCTTCACCAAGGCGAGTCATATGTTGTGGAACGCCTTGACCAAGTAGGATGCTGTGCTTATGCTTCCAGACGTGATGTAGACTACTACACCTCGGCTACAACTGTTACGGAAACCCTTATAAAAAGGACGCTTAAATCTCAAACATTGGCGGGCTCACAAGTATACTTTGGCGAAGTGATTGTAACGGAGCAAGTCATTGGCTATAAGAAAAAGCGCTTGCTCACTGATGAAACGCTTGAGAACGTAGACTTAAACCTTCCACCTCAGTCGTTTGATACCCAGGCAATCTGGCTGGTTATTGATTCCTCTATAGCAAGGATTGTTCGGAGCCAAGGTTATGACCTAGAAGGTGGCATTCACGGCCTAGAACATGCGCTAATAGGAATGATGCCTCTATATGCCATGTGTGATCGCCAAGATGTTGGTGGAGCATCCCATCCGTCGCATTTTCACACTGGGCTTCCCACTATATTTATATATGATGCACATCCCGGCGGCGTTGGCATCGCCGAAGATGCATACACAAAGATTAAAGAATTAATTAACTCGACTCTAAAAGCAATTTCCGAATGTCCTTGCTTTGATGGTTGTCCATCCTGCATTCATTCTCCCAAATGCGGCAATAACAATTCCCCGCTTGATAAGCAAGCCTCATTACTAATCCTGAATGCCCTTGCTAGTCTGTAAACTTGACGCTGTCTTGTCTTCCACAGAAGTTAGTGAAGTCGTTGCGCACAGTTTAGATTTATAGTCGTATGGGTAAACAGTTCCAGTAACTATTCGAAATCGTCGGCAATTCGATTAGAATTGCGTTGATGCATATGAGCGAACCAGGCAAGTCAGCAATTTTGGGGACATTTATTGTCATTCTGCTAGTTATTATCGTTATAGTTCTAGTAGCGTACTTTGCATGGTGGTTGCCTGTGCATCGTGGGACTGGGGTAATTCAAGATCCTGCGAAAGAAAGCACACTATTTGTTTCCGCGGCCAAGAAAAAGCCATTCCCCTTATTCATGCCTTATCCGTCTCGAAAGCAGTCTGCACTACCTTTGCAAAAGACGGTGCCACAGCAAGTGCTTTATTAAAGCCATTATGAAGGAGTGATACATCATGACATTAGGAGGTCTTTTTCTCCTGTTTGTTATTGCTGCAGTAATAGGAACAATTTTTGAGCTAATAATGGGCATAAAGACGGGTGCTGGCTGGATAGGAACCATTATCGTAGGTTTCTTGGGCGCCTGGGTGGGGTCTGCACTTTTCAGGGTTGGTCCAATCTTTAGCGGAGTATACCTAACTTCGGCCATATTTGGGGCAATTGTCCTTGTGTTCCTACTGAAATTGGTAACCGTACGCCATGCGACCTAAGTGGTGCCCAACTGGATATTTTAAAAGCTAGAAGTTTTAGGACTTTCAACTTGTAAGAAGGATTAATAATCCTGAGTGCCGAATTTAATAACCGTTTGGAAAGTAGCTGAACTAGCAAAAGGCAACATTAATAAAGAGCCATTGGTTGAACTGGGTTATTGAATTCTGCATGGTGTTCTCATGGCGTCGAATGGAATTTAAGTGCAGAGAAGTTCTTCATAAAGCAAGACGCCAAAATTGCTATGGGGAGGTGGTAACAAAGTTATTTATAACAAAAGTTGCGGCGGAGAACTCTTCGTTGCTAGTTGATGAGTAGAATTAAAAGTTAAAAACCTAAAAAGGAGTTGAAAGGATGAAGAACAGTTTTCTAGTACTGGCAATCGGTTCATTGCTTGTATGTGCCTATTTAGGAATAGCAAGCGCTGCTCCTTCGTTCTTTAGCACTTCAGGCAATATATTAACGCCAGATGACACACTTTTGTCGACGGGAGGTTTTAGCGCCAACTACCACGCCATCGAGATCGAGGATACCGACCAGACGCAAACAATTATAGGTGCCAATGTTGGGGTTACACCCTCGCTTGAATTAGGGGTTGCAAGGGTTGACTTTGATAACGGAAACGAGGAAACTATCATCAATGGCAAATACCTGCTGTTCCCCGAGACGGCAGTGAGGCCCTCATTGGTCCTAGGTGTATTAGACCTGGGCGGAGAGCTCGATCCAGATGACGATCCTGGCATCTATGTACTGCTGGGTAAGAACCTTACGCCGATGGCTTCGGATATCGCCGGCGAGCCCTCAAAGCCTCTGAGGGGCGTCATAGGGTTTGGTACAGGTTACTTTGACGGATTGTTTGGGGCTTTGGACTGGACAATCAGCCAGCGGATGAGCCTAATGGCTGAATACATTGACACAGGCGATGCCCAGTTCAATGTGGGCATTAGGTTTGCGTTGACAGACACGCTTCGCGGCGATGTGGCCTTGATTGATGGCGATGATTTAGGATTCGGAATTAGCTTCACAAAGATGGGGCTTTAAGCTGATTTACTAAGCGCAGATTAGCTTTCTTATCCTCTGTTGTGGTGGCGCAAGAAATGCTGCTACAACAGAGGAAATTTTATTTATGGGGGGTTTTATCCACTTTGACTTCAAATATCTTAAATGTAAGTTACTTTTGAATTATGAAGGCTTCCGATGATTACCCAAAAGGTTACTTGACTTTTTTGTTCTTAGCGTTATAATTCATGTAAGTTCGCTAGCGTACCACAGAGTCGTTTTTTTGTTTCTGCATCCGAAACATCCCATGGCCACCACGATTCCGTTTGGTACGAGCGGAAAATTTCATGGGAGGGATGCGCATGAAAGACTTGTGTCTTTCGCCATGGCGAGTAGTGCTATCAGCACTACTTGGGTGC
Organism: Armatimonadota bacterium; assembly: GCA_023511795.1. Lineage (NCBI taxonomy): Bacteria > Bacillati > Armatimonadota > Armatimonadota bacterium. Next base: position 44,093 of record JAIMAU010000009.1, read on the forward strand.
CTCTGCATTGCCAGTGGTGCCCTAGCCGGACCGGTAGCCTATATTGATGGTGGTGGAGAAATTTTCGTAACCAACCATCCCAAAGCAGTGGACGCGGTCTCGGCACTTTCTCTACTATCCTCACCACCTCCGAATACGCCATTTACTCCAGCATTGACCTCGGCGGTGCCTCCTGGCACTAAGCTCCTTGATTTCAGGATTGAGGGGGATAAAGCGGTTGTCAATTTCTCCCGAGGAATTTTGGTGCACGAACTTACGGAGGAAAGGCTTGCAGGCATCTTCGATCAGGTGAAAGCTACCCTTTGGAATTATGGCTTTCAGGGAGAAGTCGCCGTGAATGTCGAGGGTACTCCGCTAGCAGAGTATGTTGCACCTACACCTGTTATAGAGCCTCGCAAGGAGGCTCGCGTATTAGGATTGGGAGGCCGCAGCATCACCCTATCGCCTGGGCACGGTTGGTTTTGGAATGGCAGTGGCTGGTATACTCAGCGGCCTGTATACTGCTCGCCACTAAACGAAGAAGATTTCCACAATCTTGAAATCTGCCAGTACATCCAGACCTATTTGGCACAGGATGGCATGACTGTCAAGATGGTGCGCTGTACAGACAAGAACTATGGCACTTGCTCGTACAGTGGCAAGCCTTGGTGGCAGATGGCAGCTTGCTACTGGCTTCAGCACGTTGGCTATCCATGTAGCGTATATGGAAGCTATAGTGGGTGTTCACTTGGAGACGGCGCTACTGAGATTAACGATGACATTCGCTCCAGGCCGCTTGCTTCGGATTACGACGGCACAGACATTTATATCTCGCTACATACAAATGGATACCAAGGCGACTGCTATGGTCCTTCTTGTCCTACGGGCACAATCACCTATTACGACTGCAGCACAGAGCATGCAAACTGGTGCACGGTGAGCCAGAATCTCGCCAATGCGGTACACGACAATTTGATTGATACTATTAGGAACAAGATTCCAATCAGCGACTGGACGAACCGCGGCAAAGCGAACTCTAACGGTGCGTATGGTGAGATTCGGATTCCGGACAGGGCGGCGATTTTGATTGAGCTAGCTTTTCATGACACATGCGACAGGGATGCTGTTTATCTGAGGGACAATTTCTTCAGGTCTGCATGTGCGTGGGGCATTTACAAGGGTGTTTGTGCGTATTTTGGTCAGACCCCAACTTGGGATTTCTACTCTGACCAGCTAGTTAGCCACACCATTCCAAGTACAATGAGTCCAGGCGAAACAAGGTCGGTTAGCATTACCTTCCGGAATAGGGGTGTTTTGTGGACTGAGGCGAAAGCCATCAGGCTGGGTGCAGTAGGCGATTCCGACCCATTCACGACTCAGACTCGGCACACTATATCTGGCGAGGTTGGGCCTAATCAGACATACACATGGACATTCAACCTGACTGCTCCAACAACGCCAGGCACCTACACCACCGACTGGCGCATGGTCCGCGATGGCGTTACCTGGTTCGGTGCCACATGCTCGCAGACCATTAATGTTGTTGCTAGTGATAGCCAAGCGCCTTCAGTGCCTACAAACCTGTCAGCAACGGTAAAATCGCCAAGCCGGATAGATTTAGCGTGGAATGCTTCGACAGATAACATAGGTGTTACGGGTTACAAGATTTATCGCAATGGCGGGCAAATCGGAACCTCGGCTTCGACGAGCTATGTAGATTCATCCTGTTCAGCGAACACAAGCTACACATACACGGTAGCGGCTTATGATGCAGCTGGGAACACGTCTGGACAGAGTAGTCCGGCCTTTGCTACCACTCCGCCAAGCGAGATAGTTATTGATAACCCATCATGCGAGCTTTCGGGCGTGTGGAGTACGGGAACTTCAGCTACTGACAAGTATGGTGCAGATTATTATTTTGCAAGTAGCGCTGTGAGTGAGGGCAAGACTGCGACCTGGCGGCCAAACTTTGCTTTTGGTGGAAGCTATGATGTTTACGCCTGGTGGCCCGCTGGAACGAACCGAGCGCCGAATGCGCCATACACAGTTGCTTGGAGTGGCGGCTCGCAGGTTGTTCAAGTGAACCAGCAGAGCAGCGGTGGACAATGGAACTCCTTAGTCTCCAGCAAGACATTTGCCATGGGTACTGGTGGCTACGTAAGGCTAAGCAATGGCACTGGCCAGACGGGTTATGTTGTCATGGCGGATGCTGTCCGCTGGGTAACGCTTTCGGTCGACACTGTTGCGCCAAGCGTCCCAACAAACGTTGCGGCGAATCCGGTGTCTTGCACACAGATAAACTTAACGTGGAATGCTTCGACGGATAACGTCGCCATTGGTGGTTATAAGATTTACCGGAATGGCGTGCAGGTTGGGACAAGTGCCGCAACTAGTTATTCCGACACCGATTGTTCACCGGGCACGACTTATACCTACCGTGTAAGTGCGTACGACACAGCGGGCAATGAGTCAGCACAAAGTAGCCAAGTTGCTGCAACCACACCTGGTGATACGACTGCGCCTAGCGTGCCAACCAACCTGAGTGCCAATGCAGTTTCCGGTACACAGGTAGATTTGACTTGGACTGCATCAACAGACAACATTGGTGTAGCGGGGTATAAAATCTATAGAAATGGCGGCCAAATTGGCACTAGTTCGAGCACTTCATATTCGGACACTACCTGCAGTCCTGGCCAGAGTTATACCTACGAGGTGTCGGCATATGATGCTGCTAGCAATGAATCTGCTAAAAGCACACCCGCTTCAGTAACTACTCCTGGCGTTGACACGATTGCGCCGAGTGTACCGACGAACTTGAGTGCGACGGCTGTTTCAGGGACGCAGGTAGACTTAAGCTGGACGGCGTCTACGGACAATGTAGGTGTAGTTGGCTACAAGGTATACAGGAATGGGGTACAGGTAGGCACTAGTACAGGCACGAGTTACTCTGACACAGGGTGTGTGCCGGCTACCAGTTACACCTACGAGGTATCTGCGTATGATGCGGCTTCGAACGAGTCAGCGAAGAGCGCGCCTGCGACTGTAGTCACGCCTGACACAATTGCGCCGAGTGTGCCGACGAATCTCCAGGCGAGCGCTGTTTCTCAGACGCAAATCAACCTAAGCTGGACGGCGTCTACGGACAATGTCGGCATAATAGGTTACAAGATTTATCGCAATGGTGCGCAGATTGCTACTTCAACTACAACTAGCTACTCTGATACGACTTGCGAGTCTTACACAACCTATACTTACAGGGTAAGTGCATATGATGGTTCGAACAATGAGTCAGGTCTAAGCAACCAGGCAACGGCAACCACATTGCCTTACACGGACATAATCCTAGACAACAACGTGGCTGTATATGTTGGCACTTGGTTTACAGGTACTTCAGCCACTGATAAGTATGGGTCAGACTATCGGTATGGCACGACGGACACAGTAGAGAGCCGAACAGCCACGTGGACGCCGGACATTGACATCTCCGGTTACTATACGGTTTATGCCTGGTGGCCGCAGGGCAGCAACAGGTCTTCGGCTGCTCCTTACACTATCTACTGGGACGGCGGATCGCAAACAGTTGCAGTTAACCAAAAGACTAACGGCGGCATGTGGAACACCCTTGTTACGAACAAGAGGTTCCTGGCAGGAACAGGGCAGTCCGTCAAATTAAGCAACAACACTGGCGAGGCGTCGCTGAACGTCATGGCAGACGCAGTGCGATTTTTGCTAGTTTCAGACGACCTGACGCCGCCGAGCGTGCCGAGCAATGTGTCAGCCGTTGGGGTCTCTGCTTCGCAGGTCAACGTGAGTTGGACGGCTTCAACAGATAACGTTGGAGTTAGCGGATACAAGGTGTACCGCAATGGGGTTCAGGTGGCGACAACTGCTAGCACTTCCTACTCTGATACAGGGCTTAGTGAGCTAACTACCTACACATATGAAGTGTCGGCTTATGATGCTATGGGGAACGAGTCGGCAAAGAGCGCCCAAGCCACTGGTACTACCCTCGACGGTACTCCGCCAAGTGTTCCGAGCGGTGTAACTGCGACAGCTGTTGGTCCTCAGCGAATTAATCTTACTTGGACGGCTTCGACAGACAACGTGGGAGTAGCAGGCTACAAGGTCTACAGGAATGGCAGCTACATAGGCTATACAGCGAGCACCAGTTATTCTGACGGAGGACTTTCACCGAGCACATCATATACCTACACTATATCGGCATATGACGCTGCTAGCAATGAGTCTTCTCAGAGTAGTGGGGCATCGGCAACGACGCCTGGGTATGCTAATGTCATTGTAGACAACCCTGCATGCGTGTTCACAGGAGTCTGGACGACAGCTACCGCATCCACCGATAAGTATGGTTCAGACTATGCCTATGCGAGCACTGCGGTGAGCGAGGGCAAGACGGCAAAGTGGATTCCAAGCATTCCATACAGCGGCAACTACGATACTTATATTTGGTATCCGCAGGGCAGTAATAGAGCTACCAACGCGCCATTTACCCTTTATTGGGATGGCGGTTCGCAGACTGTCGCCTGGAATCAGCAGACAAACGGTGGTGCGTGGAGACTGCTGCTCGGGAATAAGCACTTCGTTGCGGGAACGAGCTGCTACTTGAAGCTCGGCAATGGCACTGGTGCAACTGGTTCTATCGTTGTCGCTGATGGCGCGAGGTTCCAACAAATAAGCGGTGACTAATTGCTAGACTGACCGCTAGGTACGGTATGCTAGTGCCGGTCTCCTGACTCAAAGGGGCGGAGGCTATTGTTCTCTGCCCCTTGTTTATTAATAGGTGAAAAACTGCATAGGGTTTGCTAATAAGAGTTGACAATCGGGTAGCATTGGATGGTATTATTACCTCACCATTTCTCAACAGAACCGGCATTCTGCCGCGATTAGATTTGGAGGAAATAATTAAAATGATAGTGCACGTAAAAGACCAGTTAGCAAAAGGCACGTTTCTCACTTATCGGCCTGAAATTAAGGTAATCGATTGCACCATACGCGACGGCGGCTTAATCAATGACCATCAGTTTGATGATAACTTCGTTAAGGCAGTTTACAACACATGTGTCGAAGCCGGCATTGACGTCATGGAGATTGGCTATAAGGCAGACAAGAAAATATTTGCCCCGTCGCAATTTGGTAAATGGAAATACTGTGATGAAGACGACGTCCGCCGAATTGTGGGCGACAATCCTACCAATCTTCTATTAGCCGTAATGGCAGATGCTGAACGGACAGATTACCATAATGACATCCCGCCTAAGGATAAGAGCGTAATAGACATCATTCGCGTTGCCACATATATCCACCAACTTCCCACAGCGCTTGATATGGTAAAAGATGCAGTTGATAAAGGCTATCTTGCAACCTTGAACCTAATGGCGGTCTCCACGGTCCAAGAGCGAGAGCTCGAAGAGGCTCTTACCTTGATGGCAGACTCGGGTGCGTGTGCTATCTATATTGTCGATAGCTTTGGGGCATACTATTCGGAGCAAATTCGCGACCTAACAATCCAGTATCTAAGGGCTGTCGAAGGCAAGGGTGTCGAAGTTGGCATCCACGCACACAATAACCAAATGCTTGCTTATGCGAACACAATCGAGGCGCTAATTGTTGGTGCAAACTATCTGGACGCTACTATTAATGGAATGGGCCGCGGAGCAGGTAACTGTCCTCTTGAATTACTAATTGGATTCCTCAAAAACCCAAAATTCCAACTTAGGCCAGTCCTGAAATGCATTCAGGAAGTCTTTCTTCCGCTTGAAAAGGAAGGCAAGATGGAATGGGGCTATCGGATACCCTACATGATTACCGGGCAGTTGAATATTCACCCGCGTGCGGCAATAAAAATGCGTGCTGGTAACGACCCCGACGATTATGTATCATTCTATGACCAAATGATAGAGGAGCAGTAAGTTAAGACAGAAGATGGATCATTAGCACGGTCTCTGGGGACGATGTAGATGGCTGATTTTTACTTGCGCTGACCCTGTGGCCAAAATAGGGCTGGTTTGAATTAGCTGTGCTATAGTCTTTCTGTAAGGTTTTTAAGATTTTTCCGTGGGAGGCTTGCAATCCCACGGATTTTTTTGCAATTTTCGATTTATACTAATTTTTGCAATGTTGGGTTCCTCTTTATCTGCTTTCTAGATTCGTTTCTTGCTTACAAATATGTGTAAATATCCAGTCACAAGGGTATAAAAGTTATAATCGATTGTCACATAAGACAAAGCTTGCTGGAAAGAGCACAAAGCGATGAGGTTGTTCAGCGTACCTGCAGATTTCCAAGAGACCACAATTGATAAATATCACGAGTTAAATTCACGCTGTGAAAACGCAAAAGTAGAAGAAACCTATGGCCAAATCACTGGTGGACTCCTAACAAGCTCGGGCCGTGGTTCATGTAGACTTCCAAGCGTAAACCTCACAAGCTTAGCGCATTATATTTCCTACTCAGCAGACCGCGGGATTGAATTCAACTATATCTTTAATGCTTCTTGCCTTGGAAATATTGAATTCACAAAATCGGGTTTCGAAAGTGTTAATCATTTTCTAGGGAGTCTATGGGATGCCGGGGTCCGTCGGCTTACCGTTACCCTTCCACAGCTAATATTGCTAGTCCAAGACTCTGGATACCCGTTTGAAATCAAACTCTCCACCATCTGCCAGGTAAATTCGCCAGACAAGGCTGCTTTTTGGAAAAGACAGGGGATAGACAGGATAGTGATTGACGAGGACATTACCCGCGACTTTCGGCGAATCCGTCAAATCAGCCAAATTGTAGGCGATGGCGTGGAAATAATAGCGAACAGTGCTTGCTTAAGGAATTGTCCCTACAAAATGTTCCATTATAACCATGAGTCACATTTTCCAATAGTAAATCAGGATGAACAGAAATTTTACGAGCGAAAGTGTTTTTTAAACAAAGCCGATGACTGGACAAATCCAATTAGATTAAATTGGATTAGGCCGGAGGACCTTGGCTATTACGAGAGTGTTGGTGTTAGGCGTTTCAAAATTCAAGGACGCCAGGCTGTTTTAGAAGGCGACCCTCTTAGGACGGTTGAGGCATATATGAGAGGTAGCTATTCCGGTGATCTCTTTGGGCTCATCAACATGTTTATGCCTTATATCGCGAAGAATACTTATCAACCATATGTTGATAATAGCAAGCTCGAAGGATTTATAGCTCCGTTTTTCAATGACCCGAACCACTGCACTGGTGATTGCGATAAGTGCGGTTATTGTGAGGCATTCGCAGAACTCAGCATTGATAGAGCGAGCGCTGAAGAAATGCGCATGCGTGTTCTTAAGAATATGGGCAACTATCAATTTTTTGGTGCTTGTTACAATAAGGCTCCTTCTCAGACGTTTGCAAGTCGGGTCATGCAAAAAGCTCGCAAAGTGATCGGGGTGTAGAACCTGCTAATGTACCATTGCCTCATATCACAAGCAGGATTTGGCAACCCCGTTTGTTTTTTTATCGCTTCTACCCTTACCTCGCCCGACAAGATTGTCTTCATTAGCTTATTTTCTGCGTTTGAAGTGGGATAAGCAATAAATAATTTACAATGGTAGTGCAAATTTCCTTACAAGTTTAGCGAGAGTTAGAGGCAATCGTTTCTTTCTGCAGAAATATTGCGCTATAAAAGGAGTGGCATTATTGACTGATTAATAATTTTAAAAATGCAGATTGGGGGAAGTATAATGCCTGAAAACAATATCGCGCCAGAAGAAGTACTTAATGTAAATCGGAAGTGGCTGCCGCCCGAGCCACATCTTTCTAAAGTCATCGAGGCTGTGCAGAAGGGCTCCGCGCATATTGAGAACCGCGGCCATGGTGAAGCTCCTTTGCTTGTCTTCGAGGACGGTGGTGTAATTGAGCTCCCCAAAGCTCGCTATGAGAACACATACCGAGGGATGCAGCTAGTATCCGCGCCGGAGGCCACGCAGATGGGGCAGACAACAAAGCACCGTGATGTGTGCGGCTGTGTAGATGAGATGAAGGGAATTTTGCGTGATAATCCTGACTCCCTAATCGGTGACCCACATAAATTTGACCAATTGTTGGATGATGCGCTCTATATGATCTCGCGAATGAGCAAGCGCGAAGATGAATATCGGAAATTCATTACCGATGTTGTATCCGCATGCATGAATATTCCTCATGCTCCTGACCCGAAGATGGCTTCAAGTGCCGCGGAGGAAATTAAAAACATCCTATACAACCACCCAGAAGATGGTCGGAAATATGCAGATCTTCTTAATCAACTTGCGGAGGATGTGCGATGGGTTGCCTCGAATCAGGAGCGCGTTCTCCGGGAGTACAAACATATTGCCCTCAAGATTTTTGCTCTTTACAAGTCGGTAAAAGGAGCAAGAAATTGGGATAAAGAAGAAGCCGAGTGCTGAAAACTGATTTCAGATCTTTGGTTTGTTCGATTAGAGGGAACGCAGCGTGCTCATACCATATCGAGTAAAGAACCCTGTCAGACGATTCCCGTTCATCACCCTTGGAATTATTGGGGCGAACGTCATTGTCTATGCATCTACGACAAAGGACTTTCAAGAAATACGCTCCGATGTCCTTGAGACCTATGGATTTGCACTTTTTACTTCACCATTAATCAATACAATTGCATCGGCGTTTCTTCATGCAAATATATTACACCTTGTTGGCAATATGTTCTTTCTTTGGCTCTTTGGGCCGTCTGTTGAAGAAAGACTTGGCATCAAGCGTTACCTACTATTATATTTTACAACAGGCTTTGCAGGCGAAATACTCCAAGGCATCATGGAATTGTTCTTTTATGGTACTGTGAGACCAACTATTGGAGCATCAGGGTGTATTCTAGGCGTGGCTGGCGCCTATTTGTATCTTTTTCCTTGGAGCAAAGTTTGCGTTTTTAACTGTTTTCCCTCTCGCTGGTGTGGCGAATGGGAAAAGGATTCCTGGCATGGCGTATGGGAAGTGGACGCAATTTGGGTCATAGGATTGTATATTCTTATTGATTTTGCTGGAGGGTTGTTTTACGGTGTGGCGGGAATAGGCGGCTCTGTTGCGAACTTTGCGCATGTTGGCGGTGGAATGGCAGGCATATTTTTATGCTGGCTTTTTCGCGCAAAGAGAGACACGGAAGAATTGTCCGAAGCTAAGGCTGTCGAAGCCGATACGCGTGACCTTGAAAACATGCCGCTATATGCCCTTGAGATTATGCTCCAAGAAGAAGTTGGAGATCCAGAGCTGATTCGTGCTGCTATCAAACCAGCTATCAAACAAGGCCGCAGGGACATAATAGATTCTGCAATGGCGCAAGCCGGTCATTCGCTGATAGATGAAGACCCGCTAATTGTGGCATACTACCTGTTAGAGTTTGGAGGAAATGCAAACATATATAAGCCAGCGCATCTTCTTCACCTAGCAGGCTTGCTTAAAGACCTTGGAAATCCAGACTGGGCTATTAAAATTTATAGGTTGGTTGCCAACACCTGGGCAAACGAACCTGAGGCTGAGACGGCTCTTTACAGATGCGTCCTATGTTTGGGGAACACTTACAAAGATGCAGATGGGGCGAAAGAAGCGATTAGAGAGTTGGTTTCTCGCTTCCCACAGGGCGAAATGATTCCATTTGCCAAAGCCTTGTGGAAGCAGTTGAAATAGTTTTTTCACTAGGGGGAATATATGGCTGAATCATTGAATTGCAAATTCGAAATGGATAAATCAATCAGCATTGTGGCAGGCAATAACAATTTACCGAAAATAATCCTTTCTCATGAGTCAAACTCATGTGCGGAGGTTTATCTGCATGGCGGACATGTTACCAGATGGAGTGTGCCAGGGAAAGGAGAGCTTTTCTTTCTTAGCCGTGAATCATTTTTTGCCATGGGAAAGCCCATCAGAGGCGGAATACCGATATGCTTCCCCCAATTCGGAAGCCATGGGACCCTGCCAGCTCATGGATTTGCCCGCATAAGCGACTGGGAGTTGGTTCGGTGCGAAACTTTAGGCAATAACGTTATAGCAGTCGAGCTTCAGCTTAGCGAAACACCAGAGACGTTAGCTATATGGCCTCACAACTTTATTCTGAGGCTTAAAATATTTCTTGATGTAGGGACATTAGCTCTAGCGCTTGAGGTTGTGAATACTGGTAAGGAACCTTTTGATTTCCAGGCAGCACTCCATACTTATTTTAGTGTAGCAGATATCAAGAAAACCGCTATTATTGGCCTTCGTGGGGTTACCTATAAGGATGCTCTTCAGGACCTAGCTGAGGCCATCGAGTTCGCCCCCGAAATACGCTTTGGAGGGGAGACAGACCGCGTTTACATAAATGCACCGGATAGACTTCAAATCAGCGATGGCGGGAATGGTCGCATAATAACCATCGAGAAGAACAATATGCCTGACGTTGTGGTTTGGAATCCCTGGGTTGAAAAGTCCCGTCGGCTGGCAGACTTTGGGGACGATGAATACCTTCGAATGGTGTGTGTCGAGACAGGCAGAATTGCCGACCCTGTTACCCTTGAGCCTGGTGGACGCTGGCAGGCTGAGACGATGTTTTCCTGCTAGGTACTGACCGTAAAAGCATCTTTCTATCAAAAATTACAAGGCCACCTTGGATTATTGACGTACTTATGGTATTTCTGATACCATTTCGCATGTAAATTAACATAGTCGCACACTTAAGGTACACGATATGGAATTAGTAGGCGGACCGCCATACGATATCTCACCCGAAACTGACATCTCAAGTCTGCTCCCCAAGGATTCGATTGAGCGACTGCTTTCGACTGCCCTGAGTCGAGGCGGAGATTTCGCCGATGTTTACATCCAGCGTTCCAGAAGCATGGATATCCCTCTCGAAGAGAAAAAAATTCGCTCTGCTCAGATAAGAATCTACCAAGGCGTCGGAATCCGAGTGACTTCAGGCGAGAAGACAGGGTTTGCCTACTCGGACACTTTTGATATGCACAGCCTTGTTGAGGCTGCTAGAGTTGCAGCACAGATTGCAGAGGGGCCGGGAACAGAGAAGCCCATCCGTATTACCCCCGAACCAACTCCGCAGTATTACACCATTAAGATTGACCCCGATTCAAAACCTATAGCTGAGAAAACAGCGCTCCTAAAGCGTGCGAGCAAAGCTGCTTATGCTTATGACCATCGAATCAAACAGGTGGAAGTAAGCTATTCAGATGTCGATACCGAGATTGTTGTTGCAAACTCTGAGGGGCTATGGGTTTCGGATAACCAGCCAATGCTGAGGTTCTTCGTATTTTGCTTGGCTCGTGAAGGCAAAGTTACGCGAAGCAGCTCGTTAGGCGGTGGTGGGCGAATTGGCATGGAGTATTTCCAGGGGGTCTCACCAGAGGACATCGCTCAGGAGGCGGCAAGGGTTGCTATAATCCAGCTCGAAGCTGGTCCTGCACCTGCTGGAATGATGCCAGTGGTTATTCACAGGGGATGGGGCGGAGTACTTCTACATGAGGCGGTAGGCCACGGCCTCGAAGCTGATCTTGTTAGAAAGGGAGTATCGACATATGCGGGCCGTCTTGGCGAGCAGGTTAGCTCGCCTCTTTGCACGCTCGTCGATGATGCAACAATCCCAAACCGCCGCGGCTCAATAAATATAGACGACGAAGGCACGCCTGGCCAAAGGACAGTCCTTATAGAAAAAGGTGTTTTGAAAGCCTATATGACCGACCACCTCAATGGAAGGCTTATGGGCCTTCCGCTGACCGGCAACGGACGCAGGCAGAGTTACCAGTACATCCCGTTGCCTCGAATGACGAACTTCCTAATGGAAGCGGGAGACTCGGACCCCGAGGAAATCATTAACTCCGTGGAACGGGGCGTTTTTGCAAAGAACTTCAGTGGCGGTCAGGTTGATACAACGAGCGGCAATTTTGTTTTTACCATAACTGAGGGTTATATGATTGAGAAGGGCAAGATAACTCGACCTATTCGAGGCGCAACTCTAATCGGCAATGGCCCCGAAATACTAAATAAATTAGAGATGGTAGGATCGGACCTTGCACTCGACCCAGGAATAGGAACCTGCGGGAAAAACGGGCAGGGTGTTCCAACGGGTGTCGGGATGCCAACCGTAAAGATCTCCGAACTCACGGTTGGTGGAACTGAGGAATAGGCAAGACACGTCGTTCGATGGGATTCTAGCTATGGACTACGTCTCATTCGCGCAAGATGTCGTCAAACAAGCAATTCGTGCTGGTGCGCACGAAGTAGATGTGTATATTCAAACTGGCGATGACTTTGAAGTGGAGGTCAGACTCGGCGAAATTGAAGAGCTAACACAGGCATCTTCGAAGGGTCTCGGACTCCGCGTCTTTGTGGATAAGCGAATGGCTTTTGCAAGCACAACCGATCTCCATATGCCAGTTGTCAGCGATTTAATCAAGACAACCGTCCAGCTTGCAAAGGCGGCAAATAGAGATAAGTACAACGGCCTTCCTGACGTCGGTCCTGGGGCCGTTCCCGACCTAAAACTCTTCGACCCGGCTCTAGTAGCATTGCCAATTGAGGAACGAATCAGGATGGCAAGGGAAACCGAGAAGGCATCTCTCGAGTTCGACCCACGGGTGACAAGCAGTTATGGAGCAGGCTTCGAAGCATATTCAGGCAACAGAGTCCTAGCAAATTCAAACGGCATAGCATACACTTATTCCAGCACACACTGTTCGATATCGGTAGCGCCGGTTGCGGAAGAAGATGGTAAGAAACAAATCGGAGGAGCATACTCTAGCAGACGGTTTCTTGCCGAGCTAGCCTCGCCAGAGGAAGTTGGACGCGAAGCAGCTCAGAAAGCTGTCGAAAAATTGGGCGCACGAAAGGTTGAGACACAAAAGGTGCCGGTCGTGTTCGATAGAATGGTTGGCCCAGACCTTTGGGGGCCTGTTTTCTCTGCACTAGACGGAGATTCGGTTCACAAGGGCATCTCCTTTCTCAAGAAAAAGCTTGGAAAGCGAATCGCATCACCAGTGGTTTGCATCGTGGATGATCCACTCATGCCAGGCGGCGTGGGCTCAATGCCTTTTGATGGCGAAGGGATACTTACATCCCGCAAGATTGTTATTGAAAATGGCGTGCTTCAAATGTATTTTTATGATACACGGACTGCGCGTAAATATGGGAAACAGCCCACCGGGAATACTAGGCGAGGCTACTCAGGAACGCCACATATATCTCCTAGCAATTTCTATCTCAAGCCAGGCGAGAAATCCAGAGACGAAATTATTCGTGGAATAAAAAAAGGCTTTTATGTCACCGATACCATCGGCAGAGGAGCAAATATTGTTACGGGCGACTTTTCCGTAGGAGCAACGGGAATATGGATATGCGATGGAGAGCTTGCCTTCCCAGTTCAGGAAGTAACGATTGCTGGAAACATGCTTGAAATGATGCTCAATATAGAAGAAGTTGCTAACGATATTCGATTCGTATCAAATATAGCTAGCCCTACCTTCAAGATCGCCGAAATGATGGTGGCGGGGAGGTAGAACATAGGTTGGAAAAGCGGCGGCCGGAGAAATATCTCTCAGGAGTCACCCTTAGGGCAGTCATTATTGCGCTGATTCTCATTCCTTTTAATAATTACTGGATTTTCCTCACCGAAATCGTCCGCTATGCAGGCCATCCAACAACCATATCGCTTTTCTATAATGCTGTGTTTCTTCTTCTGGTGCTCGTTGGTTTGAACATGCTCCTCAGACGATTCGTCCCTCGCTGGGTTTTCTCGCAAGGAGAGCTGCTGACAATCTATGTGATGATAAACCTTGCTTCGGCAATGGCAAGCCACGACATGATCCAGGTTCTTGTTCCGGGCATGAGTTACCCATTCAGGTTTGCCACGCCAGAGAACCGCTGGGCAAGTCTTTTCCTCGACAAAATACCAAAGTGGCTGTCGGTTAGCGACAAAGAAGTGCTAAATGGATTCTATCAGGGAGCAAGCACTCTATATACAAAGAAAACCCTCCTAGCTTGGGCAGTTCCAGTGACGATGTGGTTGCTTTTCCTGATGGCTTTAATATGGGTTATGCTTTGCCTTACCGTTCTGCTTCGAAAGCAATGGACTGAGCGTGAGAAGCTGACATATCCCCTTGTGCACCTTCCAATGGATCTTTCAACCGAGAAAACAAGCTTCTTTCGCAACAAGCTTTTTTGGGCCGGGGTGGCAGTAGCAGTCGCTATTGATATGCTACAGGGTCTCCATGTGTTATATCCATCAATTCCTGGATTGCGAATAAAGGGCATCAACATCGGAGAGTACATTGTCAACCCCCCTTGGAATGCCATAGGCTGGACACCTATGCATTTCTACCCGTTCGGCATTGGTCTAGGAACACTGCTTCCCCTGGACCTTTCTTTCTCGTCTTGGTTTTTCTTCCTTTTTTGGAAAATGCAAATAGTTGCGGCGGCAGCATTTGGGTGGAACCAAATTCCTAGGTTTCCTTATATCAATGAACAGTCGTTTGGTGCATACATGGGCATTTGCTTATTCGCAATATGGGCTAGCAGAAAGCATGTTGCCAGCGTTTTATCGAGCCTCTTTCTAAAAAAGGAAGTGGATGATGAAGGAGAACCACTCAGGTACCGCACAGCTAGCATCGGTGCACTTATCGGACTAGCTGTTTTGATGATATTTGTCCGGGCAATGGGGATGTCGTGGTGGCTCATTGTTGCTTTCTTCCTAATATATTTTGCCATGTCTATTGCCATTACCCGCATGCGGGCTGAACTAGGTCCACCTGCTCATGACCTGCACGCCGCTGGGCCAGATACAATTCTGCCATCAATTATCGGGCCTTCCAAGCTTGGCACTCCAAATCTCGTTGTTCTCTCAATGATGTTTTGGTTCAACCGTGCTTACCGGTCACACCCAATGCCAATTCAGCTTGAGGGGTTCAAGATGGCAGAGCGTGCGTCAATGAGTTACCGAAGGCTTTTTGGAGCTATCATACTAGCCACTTTGTTTGGAGCTATTGCTGCGTTTTGGTCTGAATTGCATATCTACTATCAGGTTGGCGCAGGTGCCAAGATGGGTCCTCCAAACGTGCCGTTAATTTTCGGGAGCGAACCATATAATCGCTTAGATGCATGGCTGAAAGGTGCGCCACCACCAAGCGGAAATATTGCTTGGGCAATTACAATTGGGCTTCTTTTAACTATAATATTAAACTCTTTAAGAATGCGGCTGCCTTGGTTTCCATTTCATCCTGTCGGCTATGCAGTATCTAGTAGTTGGTCGATGAATCAGCTGTGGATGTGCATGTTCATCGCATGGGCGATTAAACTAATTCTCTTGCGTTATGGTGGTTTGAAGCTTTACCGCCAAGCCGTTCCCCTTTTCCTCGGCGTTATCCTCGGCGAATGCGTGATGGGCAGCCTGTGGACAATCATAGGCATCGCCCTTCATGTTCAGACTTACGCCTTCTGGCCATAAAGTTATTAACTTTTCTAGAGAAAATCACCCCAAATTGCCGATAATCAGAATAGCAGGCGTTATCTCCAACCGTTTGCCGCAAACAAATTGTGTGTGAAAGGCATGGCAAATGTATGGAATAAACCTGTAGAAGCGGAGATTTGCGGGCCTCCGGCAAGGGACGTTCCTTTTTGTCAGGAGCCGCAGCCGGTATCTGATTGGCGAGAACCAAAAATTTTCAAGGAGGTGTACGAAAGTACATGAAGGCACTCAGAAAGATGAAACGTGGTGAGAGGGGCTTCACATTAATCGAGATTATGATCGTAGTCCTGATCATCGGAATCTTGCTTGCGATTGCAGTTCCGAACTTTATCAAGGCGAGAGAAACCTCCCGGGCGAAGAGCTGCATTGCAAATCTAAAGCAGATTGACGCTGCCAAAGAGCAGTGGGCTATGGACAACAAGAAGACGACTGGTGACGAGCCAGCATGGCCAAGTGATTTGGTGGGCGCTAACAAATACATCAAGGGTAATGAGCCCACGTGTCCATCAGGCGGCACATACACATGCAATCCAATCGGCACCGACCCGGCATGCAGCATCGGTGCTTCGTCAACTCCGCCGCACGTCTTACCATAAGGATAAACAAGTCGGGTAGGGGTTTGCATGGACCCCTACCCTTCAATCTCGCCAAATCAACCGGCGCCCGCGGTTACGGTGGACCTTGGCAGCGTCACCCGTTTCCGGGGGCTTTGCAATCTTAATTCTACTAAATCTACCGCCTCTGCCTTCCATTAAGGGGGTTAGATCATGACCGCATATTTTAAAACAATTCGCGGGCGGAAGGGCTTTACGCTTGTTGAGATTATGATTGTTGTTTTGATTATAGGTGTCATCTTGGCAGTTGCAGTGCCATCGTGGTTAGGTGCACGAGAAAGATCACAAGCACGAACGTGCCAGGGCCAGCTTAGAGAGATTAAGTATGCAAAGGAAAGCTGGGCTATGGATAACCATAAAAGAGCAGATGACATGCCCTCTCTCGATGACCTTTATCCAACCTATCTCAAAAGTAAGCCCGAATGCCCAGCAGGTGGGACATATACCATTGGCGCTGTGAATGAAGACCCAACATGTTCAATTGGCGGGAGACATTCGCTTGATTGGAGGTAATTCCGTGATTACAAAAGCGTTGAAACGGAAGTTATACAAGCAAGGCGGCTTCACATTGGTAGAGGTGCTTCTTGTTGTTTTTGTCCTAGCTCTGACAGCCCTAATTCTTGCAGCGGTGTTCCCATCATCGCAGGTTTCTAGAATTAAAGCTGCACATCTTTCTTATGCTGTAAGCTTGGCACATCAGAAGGTAGAGGAGCTTCGATCTGCAGGTTACAGCGGAGTTCTCGTAAGCCCAACCGTTGAAACTCCTTTACCAGAGCTTCCTAATGGTGTTCAGCGCATCACGGTCAGCCAATATGCTCCAAATATAAAAAAGATTGAGGTAAGTATTACTTGGGGAGGGTATCGCCAAGTTCAAGGTAGCACGAACTTGGTTACGCTAATATCTGACCATAGCTGAGGATAACAATGAGAAAGTTTGTTCCTTCCAAACGTAACGGAATGACAATGCTTGAGGTGCTCATTGCAACAGGGTTGCTTAGTGCAGCTCTAATTTCAACACTGGGTCTGTTAAACACTATGCTTAGCCTCTGGATGAAAGGTTCAAGCGGGACCGGAGCAAACATGTATGCAAGCCTGGCAATGCGCAGGCTTGTTCTTGATATACAAGAAGGCAGTAGCGCACAGGTGGTAAACGGCAATTTGGTTGTAAACTTTCCATATTACAGTGTTGCCACTGGCCAGTATATAAAGGGTCTCAGTGGGGTTACAGCGACCTACTATATCTCAGGCCCCACCGGTAGCGAATCAAGCGGTACCTATCTTTGGAAACAGGTGGGTACTAAGAAGACTCGCCTCGCACGAAATGTCGAAAGTATGGTTGTTTCGGTTACGGCAAATAAACTCGTTCGAATTACAATTACGGGGAGGGATCAAGAAGGCGGAGCTGTTAGTCCGAACCTTCTTCAGCAAAGTGTAAAGCTGCGAAACGGATGAATTTTTTCATAGGCGAGGGGTCGGTAAGTAATGCACCTTATCTCTGCAGTTTTTAGGTCAAACAAAGGTAGTGCGTTGATGACCAGTATTATAGTAATGATGCTGGTATCAATGCTGGGAATTTCGTATATTGCTCTCACTACTACAAACCTTGTTCGTGCCGGTCGTGATGAGCGGCGTGCCACGGCTTTCCATTTAGCTGAGGCTGGCTTAGACTACATGATAGAGAAGATAATCAGCGAGGCTCAGACAAACGGTGGTACAATTGTCGCAAAAGTGAACTACAACAGCACGCCTGTTCTGTCGGAACTTGTTAGTGGTGCAACAGGCGTTATAAATGTGGTTCCAGATGCTGGGCTGAATACATTTGCCACGATAACCTCCAGCGCAACATATCGCGGGATTACAGAAACTATTCGCGTTAGAGTAAAAATCCGTTCGGTTGGTGTCTGGGACAACGCTATATTTGCAGGAATTGGCCAGTCAGGCAAGGGCATCAATGGAAATGTCGATATTCGCGGTTCTATCCACATCCTTGGCGATGGTGAGCCGTTCTCCGACCTTAATGGCAACGGACGGCGGGATTCGGCTGAAACTTTTACAGATGATAATGGAAACGGAAAGTATGACGCGGGTGAGCCTTTTGTAGATACCGATGGCAATGGAATATGGAGTGATGCCGAGCCATTCCAAGATAACAACCTAAATGGCGTATATGACCAGCCGCTGACCGTAACCGACTTGGCTGGCGATTTAAGTGGGCGAGCGTTCATAGGGAATAACTATGCTGGCATGCCAGTGCTTCTTCAATCCAAGATACCTCCACTAACTCCCGAACCAGTTGCTGGCGAGATGGTGTATACATTAAACGCGGAAGTCAGGGTCAAGCATGGCAAGATAAACCTTTCGGGCACGGCGACGGTTGGAGATCCTAATATTTTTGGAAATTCCGTTAAAGAGACCATTGACGGCACGTACGTATCCGATGGATGGGGCGGAACCGCTGGGGCGGCGAATGTTTACTCTGATAATGGGTCTAGTCAGCGCTATGACCTTGGCGACAGGGTTTCATTTCCAAGCTTGTTGGATCCTTATACTGATCCTAGCACTGGCATCTCTTATACTACATATGCCGACTATCTAAGAGCAAAAGCCCTCACTATACCAATAAATAAAATAGATTCGACGGTACCAGCTTTTTCATTTTCGGATGGGACTAATTCCATTTCTTGGGATCCAATTTCAAGACGACTCAACATCACCGGAATAGTCCGCATTAATGGCAATCTGGATTTGAGCAGGAAAGATGGTTCGGTGATATTTGATGGTAAAGGAACTTTGTTTGTTGAAAATGACATTATGGTACATGGTAACGTGCTTCCGCTAGGCACTTTCCCCACAACCTCGGCGTTAGGTTGTATTGCTGGGCGTGACATAAATTTCGCCACTGGTGTGGGCGAGTCGCAACTTTATGCCGCAGGCGCATGGTTTGCTCAGCGTAAGATTGTGAGCGCCAAGCAAAGCCAGTTTGCAGGTACGTATGTTGCGAACTATTTTGATATGGGCACAAATGTTCCCAACATCTACCAAGTACCTGCGTTATCAAGAAATCTACCGCCTGGCATGCCAGGTGGTGACATCCGAATAGTAACTGCGCAAATTTTGAGCTGGAGGCATTTGTAATCTTATATGGTTTGACTTTCTTGTAGCGAAGCGTAAATTCTGGTATATTTTGAGTAGCTTTAAAAACTAGAGACCTTTCTCCGTATAGAACGGCGAAGGGTCTTTTCTTTCTACAATGAAGTTGGCAAGGCTGAGGGTTGGGTTTTTATTCTGCTTATTTATAATCGTGCTGGCGGTATTGGGGGCGGCATGGGCTGCACTTCAGCTTAAAAGCCAGGTAGTCTATTCTGGTGTTAGTGTTGCAGGATTAGATTTAGGTGGTTGCACGGTCCAGCAGGCACGAGATGCACTTTCTCGGAGGAGTGAAGAGATTGTCTCAGCAAGGCTGGTGCTTGCGTTTAAAGACCTAGAAAGGACTGCCACCATTGGTGAACTAGGTGGTAGGTTGGATGTTGATGCATGCGTCCGGGCGGCCCTTGCAGTTGGAAGACGCGGGAACATAATTCAGCGACTCAAAGAAATAATTTCTGCTGGACATAAAGGCAGAGATTTGCCCCTTGTCTTTGCTTTTGATGATGCAGTGCTCTTATCTTACCTTACCCCCATCGCTAGAAGAATTAACCGTCCACCGGTAGATGCTAGACTCAGCCTCAATTCAGGTTCGGTGCGAGTGGTACCAGAACAGCCAGGCTTGCGTCTAAACTTGGCGGAAAATGCATCTCATATCAAAAAAGGGGTAAATTCCGGCGCCACTTATATTCGGCTAATAACTGAGGTGGTGCCCCCAATGCTTAAGGCCGCTGACTTCAGTGGAATAGACGCCATTATCGCCTCTTATTCGACCTCCTATAAGACTTGGGAACGATCCAGGGCACACAATATAAAAAGAGCGTGCCGTGCGATTGACGGATTCCTGCTAAAGCCTGGGAAAGTGTTCAGCTACAATGCTGTGGTTGGCCCAAGATTGCGCAAGAATGGCTATTTGGATGCGCCGCAGTTCGTAAGGGGTAAGATAGTAGAAGGTATAGGTGGGGGTGTATGTCAAGTTTCAACCACATTATATAATGCGGCATTACTTGCGAATTTGAAAATTCGAGAAAGAAGTCATCACTCTCGGCCCGTTGCTTATGTTCCTCTCGGACGTGACGCGACAGTGGAATATGGATTGCTTGACCTAAAGTTTGAGAATACTACTAAAGCTCCGATATACATATCAGCATCCGCAGAAAATGGCCGCGTAACCATAAATATTTTTGGCAGGAGGAGCAACCAGCAAGTAGAAATTCTCACGTCAGGGCACAAATTAATACCTCCGAATGTCTATGAGCGTCAAGAAAGCCGATTAAAGCCGGGTGAAAGTGTTGTAGAACAACCTGGTAGGGAGGGACATCGCGTGGAAGTATATCGCATCACCAAAGTCGGCGGCAAAATTGTGCGGAGGGAATTAATTTCGCGAAACTACTACCCGCCTGAACCCCGCATAATTGCAGTTGGAAGAGCAATGTAGCGCCAAGCTAATTTGGATTCTTTCCCAAGGTAGGGGAAAGGTTGACAATCAGGTAATGGCTCACTATAATCTGAAGGGTTCTTAACATATGCTGAGTAGCTATTATTAGGAAAGGGGATTCATCAAAAATGCTTCGTGATTCTGAGCGAGCATTGAAAATGCTCAGGAGGCTTAGTTTGCTTGCAGTATTGGTGCTTGTAGGTCTGAGTTTGAGCGGCGTTGCCCAAGCAGCTGAGGCAATCGAATTGCCAGAATTTAACGAACTTGAGCTCGTGTGGCCTTCTGTTTGGGCTGTGTTTATTTGCGCGATTATAGGCCTACTCTTCGGCGCATGGTGGTTTGCCGCAATTATGAGAGAGAGCCCTGGCTCGCAAGGAATGATAGCTGTATCTAGAGCTGTACAAGAGGGCGCATGGGCTTATTTGAAGCGGCAGATAAAAACAATGATTTGGTTTGTTATCATCATCGCCATTGGACTTATATTTCTGTACAAAGGGCTGCCAGAATTTCAATATAGAGGGGCAGGCGGCATTCCTGTATACGTTGGCGTTGGCATAGCTTTCATTATGGGTGTGGCTGCATCATATCTGGCTGGTTTAGTCGGCATGATGATGGCCGTTCGAGCAAATGTCCGCGTCGCCAATGCCGCCTTATCCAGCTTTAAGCGTGCGCTCTATGTTGCATTTCGCGCGGGCGGCGTTTCTGGAATGGCAACAGTGGGGCTTGGGCTTCTTGGAGCATGTCTGGTATTCTTCATGTTCCGCGAGCAGTCGATGAAGGTGCTAATTGGCTTCGGGTTTGGCGGATGTTTGGCGGCACTGTTTATGAGAATTGGCGGTGGTATTTACACAAAAGCTGCCGACGTTGGCGCCGACCTCGTCGGTAAGGTTGAGAAAGGCATCCCTGAGGATGACCCGAGGAATGCAGCCACGATAGCCGACAACGTGGGCGACAATGTAGGTGACTGCGCCGGAATGGCGGCGGACGTCTTCGAATCCTATGAAGTTACACTTGTTGCGGCAATTATCCTGGGTGCGGCGGCATACCCCTTCTTGCAAACCGTGCCAGGGCTGAATGCGGTTGCAGCTGTGTTGGCACTCGTTGTTTATCCGTTGCTTATCCGCGCAGTGGGCGTTATCGCCTCAATCATAGGTGTGTATACCGTTCGGGGAAGAGATGACATGGCAATGAACCCAATGCATCCAATCAATGTCGGGTTCTTTATGTCTGCCTTATTCGCAACCATAGGGTTCTTTGGTATCTCCTACTATATTTTCGCGGTCAAGGTTCCAATTGCTGGGTTTGAATGGTGGAGATTTGCAGCTGCCAACCTTAGCGGTATCATCCTGGCATTAATTATTGATAAGTTGACCGAGTACTTCACTGCCATAGATAAGAAACCTGTCACCGAGACCGCCAGAGCGGCGAAGACAGGTCCGGCGACAATAATATTGAGCGGATTTGCCTCTGGTCTTGAATCAAGTGTGTGGGGTATAGTGGCTATCTGCCTTTCAATTCTTGCGGCTATGCTTCTATTTAAGGGCAATCCAGAATTTTCTGCTTATGGAATTGCGCTCGCGGGACTTGGTTTGCTTTCAACCACCGGTTTCATGCTGGCAATGGACACCTATGGCCCGATTTCCGACAATGCCAACGGCATTTTCGAAATGTCTGGGGCGCTGAAAGATGTAGGAGAAGAGAGCAATGCCCATAAAATTGTCGCCAAACTAGACGCGGTAGGTAATACAACCAAGGCTCTAACCAAAGGGCTTGCGATTGCCACAGCAGTGATAGCGGCGACGGCACTTTTCCGCTCTTTTATGGCTGATGCTGGGTTGCTCAATGTGGGCATCCGTGTCGATTTCACACAAGTCTTCATTGGACTTTTGATAGGCGGTGCTGTGCCATTCCTATTCTGTTCATTTGCTATCAATGCGGTTAGCCGTGCGGCATTCATGCTGGTGGAAGAGGTTCGACGGCAATTTCGTGAAATCCCAGGTATTATGGATTACGACCCGCGGAGCGGGTCTGACAGGGGCAAGCCTGATTATCAGAGATGTGTCGCTATCTCAACAGCGGCAGCACAAAAAGAGCTTATGAGTCCGGCAATCTTAGCAGTGAGTGCCCCGATTCTCGTTGCGTTTGGCTTGGGTTATGGAGACCCCTTGAGAGGTGCCGCGGCGCTTGGCGGTTTCTTGGCTGGTGCAATACTTACCGGCCAGCTTATGGCGGTATTGCTTGCGAACACCGGCGGCCTCTGGGATAACGCAAAAAAGAAGATTGAAGATGGTATGTTTGGTGGTAAGGGCACAGCAGAGCACAAAGCGGCAGTCGTTGGCGATACCGTTGGTGACCCATTTAAAGATACAGCTGGCCCAGCGCTTAACCCAATGATTAAAGTTATGAACCTGGTGGCAATCCTAATCGCTCCCATAGCTATTACCAACATAAGCAGTGGTGTTCGAACTGCAATCGTGATAGTAACGGCGATCGCCCTGGCGGGTGCGGTTCTTTGGAGCAAGCGCGGCGGAATCGAAAGCGCAGAAGAGATAGAAAAGGAGCTTGAAAAGGAAGAGAAAGTTCCAGAACCAGCAGGGCGGTGATTATAGGACTTAGCTAATATCAAAGAAGTTGTGGTTGGTATGTAGAAAGGCTAGGGCATCCCTAGCCTTTCCTATTTGCTTATGGCTAACTAGCGTAAATTGGTGCTTGTTCCAGTAACAGGTTACTTTCGGCTAGTAAACTCACCAGCATAGCCTTCTCGTAATTATATTCTGGGTCCACGAAGTAGGCTTCTAAGCAAGTGTCAAGTCGGCAACCACCGGTCGGTGGTCGGAAGCATTGGAGTCAACAACATAATAAGATTCCACTTTAAACCTTAAGTCTGCAAGAATAAAGTCAATTCGAGAAGGGATTGGTCCAATTAGAGTTGCGGCATGATCTTGCTCAAATTCAAGTGCAACATCCCATAGAACTGGATCGCTAAGCAAATTAGCCAATGTTTTTGAGCCTCTCACGTCGTTCATATCGCCGCAAAGAATTTTGGGTCTGCGGACGGAACGTGTGATTTCCGCCACTTTAAGAGCCTGCTCCACTCTAACTGGTTCTTCGGTGGAAAGGTGAGTGCAGAAAATTGTAACCTCTGAGCCATCGAGGGATGTAGTCACCTCAAGGAGACCGCGGGGTTCTCCTCCGCCAGGAAGTTGGTGAAATCTGCAGTGGATGACTGGTGGTTTTACAAGTATGCAGTTTCCGTACCAGCCGGAATCCAGCCTAAGGTTGCGTTGGAATACAGGATGCATGTCGAGGCGAATGCCGAGGAGCTTTGGTTGGTTTGCCAGCCAGCTTCTGGCTATGTGTTGGTCAACCTCCTGTAGGCAAATCACGTCCGCCCTGAGATGCGCCAAAACGTCCCCAACACGGCGTATGGAGCGAATTCCGTCCATGCCAAGCCCAGCTTTTATGTTGTATGTGACAATTCTAAACATTTTTTGTGCCTCGGAAGTTTATATTCCCACTCCTAATAAATTACATCATTCATGCAGTTCCAACGTCAAGGTGCCAAAATATTAAGTTATTTGGGAGGAGAAGGGTCGATTGGTGTTGAACATGTCATCGCCGCCGAGAAAGCAGGGTAAATGAATTGATAGCAATTCGAGAATTGATTTATTTTTTCTAGTGAGGAGGTGATTTGAAGTATGGCAAAAGAGGAAGGCATTCGGGTGGACGGAGTCGTAGAAGAGGCGCTCCCAAACGCTATGTTTAAGGTCAGGCTTGACAATGGTCATGAGGTACTTGCGCACATCTCTGGAAAGATGCGCATGCATTTTATAAGAATACTTCCAGGAGATAGAGTGCAAGTTGAGCTGTCGCCTTATGACCTTACCCGTGGCCGCATTACCTACCGCTATAAATGACATCAGTGCTTCGGAAACAGATTGCCAATAATAGTGCAGAGATGAGTGCGGTTGCGGCACCATAATAAAAAGGTGCCGATGGGCTGATGCTGTCCCATAGATAACCTGCGATTAGGCTGGCAGGAAATAGCGCCAATCCCGTCAGCATGTTGTATGCTCCCATGCCCGTCCCTCGGACTCCCGCTTCAATTAGATCAGATGCGAAGGCTTTCTGTACCCCGTGTGTCAAGGCGTTGTACAGGCCGTACATTCCAAAAAGTAGCCAAATAGTCACAGGGCTTCTTGCAAGGGCGAACCCAGTATAGACCAAGGCGAACAGCAGATATCCAGATAATACTACATTTCTTCGTCCGATTTTATCTGAAAGTGCTCCTGCTGCGGTTGCGAAGATTGAATCAACAGAATTAAAGAGGACATATACTAAGAGGGTTGAGGCCGCCGTAACCCCCACGTTTTTTGCTCGCAGTATCAAGAATGCGTCGCTTGAGTTGCCAATAGAAAAAAGTGTCGTAATTAATAAAAACAACTTGAATGGGCGGCTAAACCTGCCAATCCGCAGAGAAGGCATCTCTACTTTTTCGGAAGTTTCCCGCCTGGCTTCGCGCACGAAGGCAATGAGGATAAGCACTGCAGTCGCAGCAGGGATAAACGCGAGTAGAAATAACTCGCGATAGTTCTTGATGCCATACAAAATTAAAAGAAAAGCAATCAGTGGGCCAAGTGTTGCTCCAAGGCTATCCATTGCTCTATGCAAGCCGAATGAGATTCCGCGAGCCTCGGCGGAAGCAACATCAGCGATTAGTGCGTCCCTGGGGGCGGTGCGAATACCCTTTCCAAGGCGGTCCATAAACCTGATGCCAAAGACATAGTGCCAAGAGGTGGCAAGAGCAAGCAAGGGTTTACTAAGCGCCGACAGAGAGTATCCAGCAACGGTGAGCCATTTTCGGTTGCGCAGCACATCGCTCAGCCAGCCGGAAACTATTCTTAGGAGGCTCGCCGTACTTTCGGCGACTCCCTCTATCAGCCCCACAGCCAAAACTCTCGCATGGAGGGTTTCAGTAAGGAATAATGGTATAAGAGGGTATATCCCCTCGCTGGATATATCCGTTAGAAGACTGACAATGCCTAGCGTTATTACTGTTTTACTTATTCTTGGTGTCCGGTTTTCGCGCAACGATGTTTAACTCCTTCCTAGCCATTATAGTTTTTTCAATTAACGCAAGTCAAAATCTCTTAAGTGAACCGGTATAAAAGCAGTCTAATTGGGTATTTTATTTGTGATTTTTTTAAGCAAATTTATAACCGATAGTTGCAAATACTTAGTCAAACCTCTGAGATAACTACTAATAAAAATATTCCTTACTTGCAAGGATGCAATTAGATGCACATCAGCAGTCTTCGCAATAAACTTAGTTTAGCTGGTTTATTAATTGCAACACCCTTCGTTGTTTGTATTATCCTCATCCAGATATTCCATTTCAGAGAAGAAGTCAATGATGCAATTAAGGACCAGCAGGAAGTTGCAGGTGATATCGCACAAGCATATTCTAGCTACGTGGAAGAAATATTAGTATTAGAGAGTATTCTCGGCGAAAGGATAACCGAACAGCCTGGAATTTCTCCGTCCCAACTTCGG
This sequence comes from Armatimonadota bacterium, assembly GCA_023511795.1. NCBI lineage: Bacteria > Bacillati > Armatimonadota > Armatimonadota bacterium. Next base: position 70,312 of record JAIMAU010000009.1, read on the forward strand.
CACAACCTGTTGGATATTGTACTCTTTTGCCCAAAGGTGAAGCACATAGCCGTGGCTGACCCAAATGGTAGAGTAATAGCGAGTGACATCTCGCAAATGGAAGGCATGAATATCTTCCAATTTCTGCAAATAAAGCAAGAGCCTACACGCAAAGTCACACTTAGTAGTTCTTTTTATATGAAACCTTTAAATTCTGAGGTTTTTGCTATTTCTTTTCCAGTTCGAGATAGAAATAGACGACTCTCTTGCATAATTAGCGCATTGGTGGATGAGGAATCAATCAAGCAGTCTATAGTAGGACGCATGATGAACTCTGGGATGGTTGTTATTACGGATTCCAAAGGTGTGATAGCTGTTAAGAATAACATTGGTAGAAATTACCCTGGTCGCCAATGCTGGTTGCGTTACCCTCCTATACGCGAGGCACTTAGAGGTAGGTCGGTGATGGTTGAGAAGTTTCGGATTCCTTCGGGGCCGGTGGTGCTTGGAGCGGTGGAGCCAATTCGGGAGTTTAATTGGGCGGTAGGAGTGTTTTATCCCAGAGAAGAAGTGGTGGGTCCCGTGCGCCGCAAAGCTGCAATGTGGTTATTACTTACCCTGCTGTTTGTTGGGATAGCCCTGGGTGTTACGGGTTATCTGGGTAATTTATTAAGCAAGCCTTTGCTTGATTTGGTCAAGGCGGCACGGGCTTTTCAAGCAGGCGATATGAGCGTGCGAGCAGATGTTCGTACTGGTGATGAGATACAGCTTTTGGGGCAGAGCTTTAATGGAATGGCGGCGACGCTCCAGGAGCGCACAAACGAGTTGCACGAAGCCTTGAGGTCAGAGCGGAACAGGGCTACCGAGACATCTACTTTGTATACTGTAGCCCAAGGACTTATAGTTGCTGCAAATCTTGGTGAACGCCTGGAAATTATTGCGAGATCTCTAGCATCTTTCTGCAAACTTAAACGTTGTACTATTTTTCTCAGGCGTGGCGACAGGTTGATCGCCAGCGCTGGGTGGGGATTAATTCATCCTGAGTTGGTACATGGCATTACGATAGATATTTCAGAATCAGCTCAATTGGAACAAGAAACCATATTAGCGGGGAAGCCGGTCATCATTGAGGATATTACCAGTTGCGGTGTTTTGCCTATTGAATTTATTAAAAGTGTGAATTTGAAAGGTGGGCTGTTGCTCCCGCTAGTGAGAAGGCATCATGTAGTTGGCATTGCATTCCTTGATAATCCGGGAGAGGTGCCAATTTTAGACCAGCAAAAACTAGAGGGTGCCAGGCAACTTGCAGACCTTGCCGCTATTGCTATTGAGCATGCAATGGCTTCCCAAAAGCAGCGCAATATAGCCGAAGCACTTCAGAGCAGTATGCTTCCGACAATTCCTTCTAGCATTGGGGTTTTCAGCTTAGCCTGCCGCTATTATCCTGCTTTAGAAGAGGCTGAGCTTGGGGGGGATTTTTATGATTTATTGGCACTCCCAGGGGGGCAGATGGGACTAGTTATTGCGGATGTGGCAGGCAAAGGGCTCGAGGCTGCTGTGTACACAGCAATGGGCAAGTATACGCTCCGAGCGTTCCTATCCGAAGAGCCCTTTCCTAGTTCAGCGCTTACTCGTACTAACAACGCTTTGGTTCGGACAACCCAGGAGTGGGGGTTTGTCACTATGTTCCATGGCATACTCGATGTGGAAAATGGCCAGTTAGTTTATTCTAATGCTGGTCACCCACCTGCAATGCTTGTTCGCGAATCCGGAGAGATTGCAATGTTGCCCGCAGCAGACCGCCAACCTCCTCTTGGCATCTTCCCCGATATTACGTATGTTGATGAAACATTGGATATTTTGCCAGGTGAGATACTCGTATGCTATACCGATGGGATAATAGAAGCCAGGCGCGATGGTGAACAGTTCAGCATCGAGAGATTAGCAAGCGTGATAGCTGCCCATAAAAATGAGAACCCAAGCCAGATTGCTGATGCCATTTACGAAAGCATAATTGACTTTTCTCAAGGTGTTCTACAGGATGATATTGCTCTAATGGTGTTGAAGCGCGAACAGACTTAGGTTAAGCATTTAGGTTTTACTTGCTTACTTCCTCAATCAAGCGCCTGCGAGCTTCGCGAAACTCTGATGGGTCGAGTGTATAGTCGGTCATGGTTCGGACGACGGAATTGCAAATCTGTCGTGCTTTCCGAGGGTGCTTTTTCTCTAGCAACTTCAGAAGCTCGAAATCTTCAACTCCATCGCGGAGCGCCTCGAGTCTGATTGAACTCATAGATCCTCGCTTTCCAGGATATACGATATGTGAATCTCCGGGCGGTAGCCAGTCCGACTGCCAGTCAGTATACGGATCACCACGCCAGTAGTTGAACCCCCAGTGTAGATAGCCGGTAAGACCGTACTTGAAGTTCAACCAATGGAGCAGCCGCGTTCTGATGAGGTGAAAATCAAGCAAACGATTCATATACTTGCCCTTTGGGGTAAGACAAGTGTAAAACCATACTTCCTCGCCTAATGCTTGCCTTTCGCGGAAAAACTTCACGTGGCTTTCAAAGTGCTGGGGCAGTGGTACCCATATGTCAATTGCGCCAGCAATTTCATTTGCCGTGCATGCGTCGATGATTCTAAGTTTAGGTGCAAATTCCCGCACCCAAGATGATAATTTTTTGTAACTTTCCGCATTAGCTGGAATTGGTTCATCGGCAAGGTGCTGAATGTAAATGCCAATCCATCCCTTTTCTTCCAAATGCTTTTGAAGTGCGGGCATAAACCAGGAGAGGAACTGTTGCTCCTCTTCGGATGTAGTTTTAATTTTCGGGTTTGGCTTAATTGAACCGTCGGGGTTATAAATCCGGGGCCAATGAGCATCAAAGTCTTTTGCCTCCCACTCGCTCCTTCCGCCGAGGTGACCACCCTCGATTGTTCCGATTACTCCGGCTTTCTTAAAAAGCTCGACCCACCTATCGAAGCGTGAGAAATCAAGTGTTCGGTTGCCACTACTGTCATAGTGTACTGCAATCAAATCCATGATTGGGGTAATAACCACGTTCTGGCGATGTTCGGCCATGCATCTTGCATAAGCCTCAAGCATCTTCCAATATGGCTCACTCCACATTTCCAGCCCGTGAAACTTAGCAATATTGCTGTGGGAAAACCAGTTGGTGAGGTATAGCGTTCGTTCATCCGGCAGTGTTGCAGGGTAGACTTTGACTTCTAGGGGGGTGTTGACTTTGGTGGAATCTGCTTCGATTGTTATTTCGCCCCTGTAGATTCCCGGCTCGGCGTTCTTTGGAACATAGATAGTGAACCAAATTGGCTGATTTTGGCTTGCTTTGACCGAGACCGATTTTGCTTCGAGGAGAACATCTGGTATGTCCGACGGCGCTTGGGTAATGAGATATTCGGGTGGTGTTTCAGGAGTGCCTTTTTCGATGTGAACATAACCTACGAAGTGCGCTTCAACGCGTGGAGCTACCTTCGATGGGCCGGTGAATTGCGAGACCTTCACAGTGAGATTTTCTATGTTCCTATCCGGCGTGACAACCAACTGCGCGGATTCGTATTCGTTGCGAACAGCATCTATTTTTAGCGCGGCTAGGGTATCCGATGGAGGAGTGTCCGGAAATATTTTTATCAACGAATCTGCTAGCCAGACTTTTAATATTGGCTTTTCGGGCATTTTTTCCACCTCTTCCGCGCAAATGTTGAATTCGGCAAGCGCAAGCAGTATGCAGATAGGTAAAACAATCCTTCTTATAACCATGGTATTGTCACCCTAGGAATTTTCTCCGACGGTATAAGGAATCCTTTTTGTTTTAAAAGAAAAAGGGCCAGCCGGGTCCGGCTGAACCGGCCCCGGGTAGCCCTCAAGCAATGAAGGAAGACCGCGCTACTTCCCTCGAAACTCGGCTTCTGGAACCATTTTGTATGCCTTTACCTTTTGTGGACACTCCTCAGCGCAGATTCCACATCCCTTGCAGTGATCTAGGTCTATTCCTGTTATTTTGCCTTCTTCGTTCACGAGAATTGCGCTGTCGGGACAATATGCCCAGCAGATTAAACAATGAATGCATTTTTCTGCATCCCAAACTGGGCGCTGAGTGCGCCAATCGCCTGTCTTGTATTTTGCCGCTGTGCCACTCTCGGTAACCAATCCTGCCTCAGGAAGTTCCCGCCAGCAGGGTTCCTTGGTCTCGGGCATTTTCTTTAGCTTTTCGTTAACATTAACTGCCATATGGCTTCTCCTGAAGTGATATGTACGTTGCAAATTTAGCTTCCACCATCTGTCGAAGGCGGTTCCACAGGTTCGCTAACACCATCTTGAAAATGTACAGGCAAACCCGAATTAGTCTAGCAGATTTACTTGATTTGGTCAAGTGATGCTTTTGTTTTCAAGCCGACTACTAATTACGGAATCGATTGACTAAGCCGATGGTTTTTCCTATGGCATTGGTTATGCCGTAGATTAGCCTAAACCACTTGTCCTTAAATACATAGTCCATGTCTAAGCCTTTTTCGCGAAGCAAGCCTTCCTCCCGAAGTTTTTCAATTAGGGGTACTCCGCCGTAAAGAGTGAGTTTGGTGGTATATAAGAAAGGTAATTTTGAAAAGCTATCTTGAAGCTTCATCTCGCGAATGAAATCAATATTTTGGAGTAGCTCATTTAAGGTTACATAAGGGTCAAGCATAATTAACCCAGCATGTATATTGATTCCCAGTTTTCTTACAAGCTCTATGGCGCGCCGGCTTTGCTCGACCGTTATTTTCTTATTATACGTATCCAGCTGGCGCTGGACCCCAGATTCAACTCCGAGAAATACCCTTGTAAGGCCAACTTCTTTGAGCTTTCGAAGAAGTTCTTCGTCTGCTTCATCCACTCGGCATTCAATTGTAAAGGTGAAGTCGAGCTTGCGGGCTTTCATCTCGTCAATAATTCGAAGTACCCTTTCCTTATTTTTTGCTCCTGGACCAATGAAGTTATCGTCCGAGAACACGAACTCCCGAACACCTGTCTCACTAATTACTTTTTCAATTTCGTCTAAGATGTTGGCGGCGCTCCTGTATCTTGGAGCGCGACCACCATGTAGCCCATAGAAGCTGTGGATTGAGCAAAAAGCACAACGGTGGTAGCATCCGCGGCTTCCGGAGATTAGCGCAGGCATTTTCGGTGTCATCCGCGCAAGCTCGTCACGCGCAGGAAACGGCAGGCTGTCGAGGTCCTCGACTAATGGCGGCATAGGGTTTAGCACTAACTTGTTGCCGTTGAGATAAGCTATCCCCGGAGTGTCATGCCAGTCCTCGCCTCGCGAAATCCGCCCAAATACTTCGCTTGCTGTTATCTCACCTTCACCTCTTACAAGGAAGTCGAACTCAGGACATGCGGTCAAGATTTTTTCGGCTGAGAAGGTCGGAAGATAGCCACCCGCACAGATGATGGCATCCTTTTTCTTTTTCCGTACTTTTTTTGCGATGGTGAGTAGATTATATCTGTGGACATCATATGCGGTGATTCCAAGGCAATCGAAGTCGCGAGAGATCACCTCGGCGATGGTTTCACCCAAATTCATTCGCCTAAGGTATGCATCTAACATTTCGACTTCATGTCCATCACGGCGGAGCACAGCGGCGATATATCCCATCCCGAGGCTCTCGGTGTGGCGGGTAGGTGGTTCCTTACCATCCATTGGTGGATTGAGGAGCAAAACCTTCATGGTTATCTATCTCCTAGTTTTTAAATTATCTTTTGTTAAGACAAAAGTTACAATACTACGCTGCTGCTTGTCGAGCGTTTTCTTTTCGATTGCTAGAGCTCAGAACTCTCGAGCGACCGCTTGAAGTAACCCAAGCGATTGCTTAGCCCAATATCGTCGCTGCAAGTTGTGCGCATCACATTTCCGAATCAACCCCTTTTAGGAGGTTTGCCACGTTTGTGAAGAATATAGCAATAGGATTTCAATATCATCAAGAGAATCAAGAGAAGCTTTGAAAGCTATAATAACATATTTTTCAGGAATTGTATTCTTGGTTGAGGTATTTCTTAGCGTTTATATAAGCGCTCCCTTGGCAAAAATTAAAGTGGGATAGTTTTCAAAAATGATGAAAAATCACTTGACAATAATACACTCAAGTGGTATAATACAAACACAAGCAAGTCTAGGGAGAGAAAACTATGAGATTAGACAAGTTTACTCTGAAGGCTCAGGAAGCGCTCCAAGAAGCGCAGAGTATCGCAGATGAAAACGGCCATCAGGAAATAGGAGCAGAACATCTTCTCCTTGCACTTCTCAGGCAGGGAGAAGGCATTGTCACGCCTATTTTGCAAAAGATTGGGGTGAATCCCAAAGCCGTTCAGCTCCAGGTCGAGGGTGTGCTGGATAGAATGCCCAAGGTCGGTGGTGTCACAGGGACTCAGTACATCTCGCCTACGCTCAAGACTGTTTTGGATAAAGCGTGGGACGAAGCCCAACGAATGAAGGATGAGTATATTAGCACAGAACACATGCTTGTGGCACTTTCTGAATCACAGGGCGAGGCTGGCAATATACTCCGCCGCTTTGGTGCAACAAAGGATAACATATACAAGGCTCTGGCTGAGGTTCGCGGCAGTGCTCGTGTTACCGACCAAAGTCCTGAGGAGAAATATCAAGCGCTAGAGCGTTATGGGCGCGACCTTACCGAAGCAGCACGAAAGGGTAAGCTTGACCCAGTTATTGGACGTGATGAAGAGATTCGCCGCGTAATTCAAGTTCTTTCCAGGCGGACGAAAAACAACCCTGTGCTTATAGGCGAGCCAGGCGTCGGCAAAACTGCTATTGTCGAGGGGCTTGCTCAACGCATTGTTTCGGGTGATGTTCCAGAAGGACTCAAGGACAAGCGCATCATCGCACTTGACATCGGCGGCATGGTTGCCGGTACAAAGTTCCGAGGCGAATTCGAGGAACGCATGAAGGCGGTACTTCGCGAGATTGCCGAATCTGAGGGCGAAATCATTCTATTTATCGACGAGTTGCACACAGTTGTGGGTGCGGGCGCAGCTGAAGGTGCAGTGGATGCATCTAATATGCTAAAGCCTATGCTTGCCAGAGGCGAGCTGCGGTGCGTCGGTGCAACTACACTCGACGAGTACCGCAAGCACATAGAAAAGGACGCTGCCCTTGAGCGTCGTTTCCAGCCAATACTTGTCTCCGAGCCAAACGTGGAGGATACAATTGCCATACTTAGGGGTCTCAAAGAGCGCTATGAAGTTCACCATGGCGTTAAGATAAATGACTCTGCAATTGTAGCGGCAGCGACGCTTTCACATAGATATATTGCCGACCGATTCCTGCCAGACAAGGCGATTGATTTAATCGATGAGGCATGTGCACGTCTGCGCATGGAGATTGACAGCATGCCCACCGAAATAGATGTTATCGAGCGACGCATCCGCCAGCTTGAAATTGAACGTGAAGCCCTTAAAAAGGAAACTGATAAGTCTGCAAGGGAACGACTGGAAAAGCTGGAGCAGGAGTTAGCTAACCTTCGCGAACAGTCTGCTGAAATGAAGGCTCATTGGCAGACGGAAAAGGAAATTGTGCAGAGAATTCGGCAAATCAAGGAGCAAATTGAGCAGGCGAAGACGGAACTGCAAGCTGCCGAGCGAGATGCAGACCTTCAAAGAGCGGCGGAACTTAGATATGGCGTTATTCTCAACTTGGAAAAGGAACTTGAGACACAGACTGCGCGCCTAGCGGAAGTCCAGAAGGACAAAAAGATGCTCAAGGAGGAAGTTGACGCAGAGGATATCGCCGAAGTTGTGAGCAAGTGGACTGGCATTCCTGTGTCAAGAATGCTTGAAGGTGAGATGCAAAAGCTTGTTCATATGGAGGAGCGATTGAAACTCCGAGTGATAGGTCAGGATGAAGCCATTCAGGCGGTATCGAATGCAGTGCGCCGAGCAAGGGCTGGCTTGCAGGATCCCAACCGGCCTATAGGGAGCTTTATATTCCTAGGACCGACAGGGGTTGGTAAGACCGAGCTTGCAAGGGCACTAGCCGAGTTTCTCTTCGACGATGAGAAGGCTTTAATTAGGCTAGATATGTCAGAGTATATGGAGAAGCACTCGGTTGCTCGAATGATTGGCGCGCCGCCTGGTTATGTTGGTTATGAAGAAGGTGGGCAGCTTACCGAGATGGTTCGAAGGCGGCCCTACAGCGTAATCCTTTTCGACGAAATCGAAAAGGCTCATCCAGACGTATTCAATGCGCTCCTGCAAATACTTGATGAAGGACGCATGACCGACGGCCAGGGTCGCACAGTTGATTTCAAGAACACTGTCATTATCATGACTTCAAACGTTGGTTCCGCGTACATCCATGAGCACACGCTCGGCTTCCGACGGGGGAATATCCTCCAAGATGATTCCGAGTTTAAGAAAAACGTTATGGATGCGCTCCGCGAACAATTCCGGCCGGAGTTCTTAAATAGAATAGATGAAATAATTATCTTCAATCCACTAGGCCGCGAGGAAATTAAGCAAATAGTGGATATCCAAATAGAGCATCTAAAGAAGCGACTGGCTGAGAAGCATCTCTCTATCGAACTAACGGAAGCGGCTAAGGAAGCGCTTGCGTCTGAGGGGTTCGACCCAGTATATGGCGCACGGCCACTCAAGAGGACAATCCAGAAGCGCATACAGGATCCGCTTGCAATGAAGATACTCTCCGGCGAGATTCGCGAGGGTGAGCACGTGAAGGTAGACTATGCGGACGGCGAGTTTGTCTTCACCCCTGTGATAGAACCGGAGCTGGTGAGCTAAACGTTAGAAGAGCCGATATAGGCTAATGGGCGGGCTGATAATATGCTCGCCCTTTTTGTTTTTTTTTGCGCTTGGTTGTTTTGCTAAATCCTTATTTCAAACGCTTCACTAAAAATAGGCATCGGATAAAGTTTTGCGGCAAAAATGCTTTACAGGTTTGTCCCAGCATCTTTATCAATTGGGCTTTTGAGTTTTGCGAGGGCTACTTGTGAAAGCTACTCTGAGGTTGGGTTCACGGCTTACTAGTGGTTATAAAATATCCATCATGCTTGGTGGCTGGCAATAAAAGACTAGTTTTCGGCATTATGTCGTCCAGTGCCGAAGCATGGGGTTTTGTTTTGGTTGGTGCTGGCGCTGTGCTACCTTGAGAATATGGTTTAAGAGCAATGGTCTCGGCTTCAAGCGAAGGCTTCTCAAGACCTGGTGCAAGGGCATGCCGGTGTGCTAGATATGACTCAATGCTGTCATAAACAACGATTAGGTTAGTTAACTTACGCCCAGGGCTACTGATTACTTTACCGTTACAATATAAGGCAGCAGATGATCCGCCATCTAGATTAACGGCATCCTTTGCTCCAAGATGGAGCATTATTTTGGCTAGGGTCCGCAGGTATATCGGTTTGTCAACAGTTACCAGCATCAATTTGTTGTTTTGAGTTACCCCCAATGCCGCGCGCCGTTTCTTGCAATATATCCCCGAATCGTAGAACCCTTCCGCCTTTGGTGAAAGAGCAATTGCACCTCCCCTTATGAGAGTTGGTCCAGCACATAGTACAGTCTCATAGCCCTTCCAACCTATGTTTCGAAGGCGCTTGAGAGGAATGAAGTCGATTTGGTTGTCATAGGTAATGCATACAGCTGTGCCAACACTGCCGGTGTTCACTAGCTTGCCATCAATCACAATGTCACCCGTTGGGCGCAGACTGCGGGTGCAGAAAAATGTGCCTGTTATCGCCGCTGAAGGGTGCACCCGAGATATCATTGATTGGAATGGTTCAGATGAACCAGGTCCACGTTTTGCAACCGCGGCAGTAACTTTCAAATCAGGAGATTGAAGGTTGACAAAGACAACGTTTATGCGATTCTCATTCCAGTAGGTCTGGAGGTAGCTTATGTTGTCAGCTGAGGCGTATGTGCATGGAAAATATGCTAGGAGGGCCACGGCCAACACTAATAGTCCATATCGATTCATGCCGAATACCTCCTCTCTTATTTCTTCAATAAAAGACAGCTGCACTAAACATACCATATGGTAATAATTTCCCTCGTGATAATGCTGGTTTTTATGCTAGTAACTATGCGGGTTTTTTGTTTCAGATTTTAATGCAAGTAAAAATACTTGTTTTTAGAAAATCGCTTGACAAATAGAACCTGGCATTTATACTAGGATTAGTAAATGGGCAAGTATTAATCCCTACCTACTGTAGCGGAAGAAGCCACATAAACCGTTCTTTAGGCTGGCACAAAAATCTACTTTCCGAAAGTAGCCTGCACCGGAAGGTAGCTTGTAATCGGGGTATAGGAATATGCACTGCCTCGAGCAAAGCGAAGACATTAATCAATGCACTTTCTGCATCGAGATTGGCCCAGCCACATCGACGTTCGGCGTTTTTGCGCCAATTCGTAATATCGCTTCCCCCAAACTCCGCCGATGGATTGAAAGGAGTGATGCGCCCGAAAAAATAATTAACTTTTCAGCTCAAGCCCGGACAAAGTGGGCGAAGATTATGTAACGAAGGAGGTATATAAATTGGCAGGCAAACACCTAATGGCACTTTTGGTTTTGTGCCTTGTGCTTGTTTGGGGTTCCGCTTGGGCTCAGGCTACAATAGAGGAAGTAGTGGCTGACTGTGTAGCTAACAGCGGTGTATTTCCCGCCGGCACAACGGTAGTGAGCACTATCGTTGACGGAGAGTCAGTAACCGTTGAGCTGAGTGCTGAGGCATTGAATGGTCTGGGCGAAGAGGTTGCTGATGCCATGTCTCTGGCTTTAAACAATGCGTTAAACGACTTTGGTGTCACCGCGTTGGAAATTACTGTTGGTGGTCTACCACTGTGGACATATCTGCCCCAGGCCGCCGCTGGAGCTGCTTCCACAGCTAGCGCACAGACACTTTCCACCGCCAGTTCGCTGTCGGGGATTGGGGGAATTGTTACTGAAATCCCGGACCGCGGTGGCGGCGGCGGCGAAGGTGCTGACATTCCTGTTCTGACTACTGAATTAGCAGGCAAGGGCGTTGGTCTTTACAACAGCCATGGAGCATATTGGGATGAGCGTTCGCAGTATAGGTACTGGCGGCCAGCGATGAGAACCTTGTGTGGTCCAAACCCTGAGCCACCTCGTCCGCCGGGGTGGAGCGGTAGCGTATACCAGCCTAGCAACTATTATTATTGGACAAGAGGCTTTCAGTGGGGCTCATATTATGAGGATTATCGTACGGACCAAGAAATACGGTTCTTGAGAGCATATCTGAAATCTTCAGGGGCGATAGTGTGTTGTGGAAGGAATCTCGACAAGAATGCCGGATTCTTCGACTACAACAAGTACGGCTATCCAAATTGTTCATTCCCGCTGTATAAGTGGATAACGGCCGCAAAGTATCATTTGCAAGAAATTGGCGCTCCTGAGGCAGTTTGGAATGAGCCAACGTTGACAGCCGAATCCGACAAAGATATTCGCGCACGGCCGTACTGGACAAACTACAACATGATTGGGAAGTGGCCGCTGACCCCGGGGGAGATAGAAGAGGTAAGAAACAACCCAGGTTTGTGGGGAAATTGGGTGTCTATTCACCTCCATACCAACGCAGCTGGCAGTGGCCAGGGAAGGGGCACTGAAACATACTGGTATACTTCTAAATATCCTTGGCTTCAGACCAAGGCCGTCGAACTGGCAAATGCGTTTAACACAGCCATTGTAAACGCAATTCGAACTAAGTACGATGGCTATTGGGCCGAAGATCCTCAAATGTATGGATACACCGGAGCGAATCCACCAGAATGGCCTTCTGGCGTTGGTAACTGGGTTGGATATGCGCAGACTTCACCTTCGTCAAGACAGTGGGCTAATAGAGGCGTGAAAACTTCAAACTTTGGTGAGATTCGCGAAGCTTTGATGCCTGCAGTTCTCACCGAGTTGCTCTTCCACGATGACTGGAAGTTCTATCCTGACCACGTGTTTTCACTTGACCGAATTTTCTCGGCAACTGTGGCATGGGGTATGTACGAAGGCATCTGCAATTACTTTGGTGTTACGCCGAAACCTAGGTTGGCAGCGACTGTTCAGTCTGTTAGCTTCCCAGCACTAGTCGGACCAAATGCTCCAATTGAGGGCACTGTGGTCATGCGAAACGAAGGCCAGGCATGGTGTTGGGGCAACAAGTGGGTGAATAAAGTCTACTTCCCATATACCGTGTGGAAGCTCGCCCCGACTGCTAATAACCAACTTGGCGGCGACAAGATTCCAATTACAGATGCAGAACCAATCTACCCTGGTCAGTTGGCAACCTTCAAGATTAACCTGATAAGTCCCGCCACTACGGGGCTATACACTACCGAATGGCGGATGGTAAACGATGGTGCATTTGGCGGAGCATTTGGCCAGGTCGCCACAGCCCAAATTCAGGTTGATGCTGATCCACCTGTAATCACAATAGTATCTCCTGCACCGGCTGATTATCCATATGGTTGTATTAAAGTGGAGTTCAGTGCCACCGATGAACTAAGCTCAGTTGCAAGTATCACAGCGGACATAGACGGCGAACCTGTAACGAGCGGTCAGAACATTTGCGGCTTGGCGCTTGGTGCACATACCTTGACTGTCACTGCGAGCGATATCTTTGGCAACACAGCCACGCAGACAGTGACATTCAATGTTGTCAACAGCGTTGGCAAGACGACTGCTGGTGGGTGGATTGAGTTGGAAGGCAAGAAAGCGACATGCGGGTTTGTTTCCGAATACGTAGAAGGTTCTGTCGCTCCTGCTGGCAATGTGACCTACCAGGATCATGACACTGGTATGACTGTAAAGAGTATTTCTCTGGTTGCCATGGGTATCGTTGGCAATCGCGCCTGGATTTATGGCACATGCGAAATTGATAATCAGCCTGGACACTGGTTCAGGATTGATGTGACTGACAATGGCGAGCCAGGTTCGGATGACGTGTTCAACATTCTGCTTGACACTGGCTACCAGCAAGGCGGCAAACTGGGCGGAGGCAACATCACCATCCATTAATTAGACTACCTTAGACCGAGGTACTGGTCCCCCGGTTGGCGCAATGCATCAGGCCCGGGTCTTCGGATCCGGGCCTGAGCCTTTTTCAATATCTTATAAGCAGCTCCACGTTTGACACATGATGCCACTGATGCTAGAATTACGCAATCGGATGAACGCAATACTTGGCTGAAAGGGACAAAACCATGAGCGCACGATTGAAAGCGCTTTTTGAACTGCAAAGTATAGATCTCGAATTGGCGAGGACGCAAAAAGCAAAAGCTTCGCTCGATGATGGTTCCGCAAAAAAGCAAAAGGTTGAGAGTGCGAGGCGTACTTTCGAACAAGCAGATAAGCTCTTACATCAAACATCGGCCGAACTCCAAGACAAGGAACTAAATTTGAAAAGCGTCGAGGCAAAGCAGAAAATGTTCCGCGATAAACTCTATGGCGGCATGGTAACAAATCCAAAAGAGCTAGAAAGCATGGAAAAGGAAATCGAAATGCTAGGCCGCCAAAAAGACAGGCTTGAAGAAAACATTCTCGAGCTTATGGACTTAGTTGAGGAACGCAAAGCTGCTGTAAAAAACGCTAAGGCTGCTCTCGAACAAGAAGAATCTGAGCTAGCGGCTCTTTTAGAGAAGATAAAGCAGGATGATGCTTCTCTTACTGCTCGCATTGAAGCGCTCACTGCCGAACGGGAAAGGGCAGTTGGTCAGGTAGACCCAGCGCTCCTTAAGAAATATGAGGCTATGCGTGGCAGATTCGGCGGCGTATATATTAGCAAAGTGGAAGATTCTTTGTGCTCTGCGTGCCGTATGCAGATTATGGAGGGTGTCCTTCGCGAAATAAAGGCAGGCGACGAATCCAGAACGTGCGAGAACTGCGGCCGCTTGCTATTTTTGGAAGAGTAGTAGATGAAACGTGCCACCGTTGCCATTGATGGAGCAGCAAAAGGCAATCCTGGCCCCGCGGGCGTTGGAATCGTCATCGCCGACGAAACAGGCAATGTGCTTTGCGAAATCAGCGAGCACATTGGCATAGCAACCAATAATCTTGCTGAATATACTGCCTTGATTAGAGGGCTTGAGGAAGCCTTGAAGCTGGGTTTTCGGGATGTCGAAATCACCACGGATAGCGAGCTACTTGCTAAGCAAATCAAAGGGGAATATCGTGTTAGGTCGGAAAGCATAACGCCACTTTTTAGTAAGGCGCTTGATCTTCTGTCGAAATTCGAACATGTATCAATAAATCAGGTCAGCCGCGAAAGAAATAAGCAAGCGGACAAACTTGCTACAATGGGGGCCGAAGCTAGCTTGCAACCCAGATTAACTTTTGACTCTGCAAAACCGAAAAAGGAGGCAGGCAGTATGATTCAACGCATCAGCGTGCGTACATCGGCCCGAACAGAGTTTGTTGACATAACGCGAGAAGTTCAAGATGTAGTTAAGTCAAGCGGGGTCTCAGACGGACTTTGCATTGTTTACGTTCCCCATACGACTGCTGGCATTACAATTAACGAAAATGCTGATCCCGATGTCGTACGCGACATAATCGATACTCTCGAGCGATTAGTTCCCCGCGATGCAAGATACCGCCATATTGAGGGAAATGCCGACTCCCATGTGAAAGCTAGTTTAATGGGATTCTCGGTTAGCGTTTTTATAGAAAATTGTCGCCTTGCCTTGGGCACCTGGCAAGGAATATATTTTTGTGAGTTCGATGGCCCCCGAAGTCGAAATGTTCTAGTTCAGGTAATTCCAGGACGGTAGCTAGGAATAGTCTCGAGGATAAACAAATTCTCTATGAGTAAAGAAATCCTTTGCTAGTCGTCGTTCTTTAAAACGTAGACTGCACCGGATATCAGTTTAGCAGGCGCCTTGCTGACAATTATTTTGGAACCATCCTCATCGTAAACCGTAAAATGCCCGTTTACTTGTTTGTCTGCAGGAACTTTAATTATTGCTCGGTCCGGACCAAGTGCTCCAGACGGTTCATATTTAGTTCCATCTTCTGCGATAAAAACGACTTTCTTTTGCAACCAGCGCGCAAAAATACGATTGCGGTTCAGACTCGGAACTGCGCCTGCGCCGTAAAGGAAGCCTAGGACACGCTGCCCCTTCACAACCCATCCGATTGCAACTATGTATCTATCGGCATCACCTAAGTTCTGTGCGAGAATTCTTGCTGGTTCAAAGCTAATGCCATCACGAGATAGGCTATACCATAGCTTGTCAGTGTTCATATGTAGCCCCATTAGGTAGTAGACTCGCCTACCAACAGCAAACTTCTTGACATCGTTCACAACTGCAGGTATTTCAAGCACGGCTCCATCGAATTCAAAATGTTTCCCGTCTCGTGATGTTGCTCGGTATACCTTGCCGAAGTCCTTGAAATTGTTGAAGTACAAGCGAAAAAGTTTATTCTCATAAAGAAGTACATTCATTCCGTTTATATCTGCTTCGGCGTACTTATCATAGCCGTCAATTGAGATTATGTCCGACAGCTCGGCATGGTAAGGCATACGTTTTCCATTCCAATGGATGCCATCATAACTGTGAAAAGTGGCTGGCTTATTTAACTTTTTTGCATCCGGGTAGACAGTGCACATCAAGCGGTACTCACCTGATGGCAGTCTGATGGCGCTTACATTGCAGACGTGTATGAATCTTCCGTGTTCGATAATTATTTGACGGTCTTGGAAATCAAGAAAATCCTGGGTGAATACAGAATAAATCCTGTCATTGCCCGAATCAACGCCATCCCATGCCCCATAGAAAATACGCCAGCCATTAGGAGTCTCAACTACTGAAGGAGCGTAAATATTGCGAAACA
This sequence comes from Armatimonadota bacterium, assembly GCA_023511795.1. Taxonomy (NCBI): domain Bacteria; kingdom Bacillati; phylum Armatimonadota; species Armatimonadota bacterium. The sequence continues at coordinate 86,157 of JAIMAU010000009.1, forward strand.
ATCCCCTCTTTCTAGGTTCGATAAGCGGGTGGCGAATATCGGGCACAAAATTTAGGTTACCTTTTTCCCAAAGCTTTGGGCGAAACTTACCAGACCCTACGCCTAAAATCTCGACCGTCCCAAGCTCTGCTTGGCCTGGAATCTGTTGTATTGTCAAATCAGCACGAACCATCGTAATATACCCTGCTGTTATTAGTATGAGTAGCACAAACAGTCTAAGCATTTCTCCTCAGCCTCCATGTTAGCGTTCTAATTCTACAAAGGGAAGCTGAGAATATTCAAGCGGGGATGAGTAGAAGTTCTTTATAGCGCTTTCTTTTGGGGGCGCGGTTGAAGCAAATGTAAACGGCAGTTAGTCAGTATGTTAGAAAGCAAGAGCACATCTACAATGACTTTCGACAACTTGCCAACCAACATACCGACTAACTGCTTAGGCAAAGAAGGCTTTATAGCACAGGCAGATATTCATCTAATTCGAACTGCGTTACCTGAGCTTTGAATCTATTCCACTCAACCTTTTTATTTTGAATTAATTTTGTGAATACATGGTCCCCTAGCGTTTTTCGCAAGAGTTCACTTTTTTCTGCGCAGACAATCGCATCGTGTAGGTTCTCAGGTAGTTGGCCAATTCCCAGTGCCCTTCGTTCTTCATCGTTCATTTCGTAGACATTGCGCTCGATTGGCTCAGGGAGTGGGTATTCATTTTCGATTCCCTCGAGACCTGCTGCGAGCATGACAGCAAACGCAAGATATGGGTTGCAGGCTGGGTCTGGTGCCCTATATTCAATTCGAGTTGCTTTTTCTTTGCCTGGTTTATAGGCTGGTACTCGAATTAAGTCTGACCGATTACGCACTGCCCATGAAATATAAACCGGCGCTTCGTAGCCCGGAACAAGTCTTTTGTATGAATTCACCCATTGATTTGTTACAAGGGTGATCTCAGGAGCGTGTTTTAGGAGACCTGCGATGTAATGCTTTGCTATTTTAGAAAGATGGTACTTATCGTTTGGGTCAAAGAATGCATTCCTCGAGCCCTTGAATAACGATTGATGAGTATGCATACCGCTACCATTCAGGCCGAAGATTGGCTTGGGCATGAATGTTGCATATACGCCGTATTTCATGGCGATTTCCTTGACGACCAACCGATAGGTCATTGCGTTGTCAGCCATCGTGAGCGCATCGGTATACCGAAGATCGATCTCATGTTGGCTGGGGGCGACTTCATGATGGCTAAACTCGACCTGAATACCCATTTCCTCAAGCGTCATTACAGTTTCCCGTCGAAGATCGCTAGCAACGTCAGCAGGAGTCAGGTCGAAATAACCACCTTCGTCGAGTCCCTCTGGCGTCCCTTTGTTGTTTTTGAAGTAGAAGTACTCTAGCTCCGGACCGACGTAGAAGGTATAGCCCATGTTACTGGCTCGTTCAAGTACCTTCTTGAGTACATACCGAGGGTCACCTTCGTAAGGCGTTCCATCCGGCAGATAGATATCACAGAAAACGCGTGCAACGCCAATGTCAGGTTTTGTCCTCCAAGGCAGAAGCTGAAAAGTGCTCACATCGGGCATTGCAATCATATCGCTTTCGTCTATGCGAACGAATCCCTCGATGGACGAGCCATCAAAGCCAATCCCCTCTTCAAGTGCTGTTTCTAGTTCGTTGAATGTAACGGCGAAGCTCTTTAGAAATCCAAGAATGTCCGTAAACCAAAACCTTATGAACTTCACATTGCGTTCCTTCGCCATTCTTAGTACGGATTCTTTGTCTTTCTTGCTCATACTAGCTCCTTTCTCGACTAAAAATAAAAAAGCCGCGGATACACCACTTGGTGTCTCTGCGACCACTTCTGCGTGAAAGAATCTTTCTGTGATTTTCTATGGGCATCAATGCCCTACAATTATTTCGACAAGTACATTATACAAAAGCAGTTTTCTTTTCGTCAAGAGAAAAAGACTGTCAGAATAAAAAAATAGTAAGTTTCTTAAGCCCAATCTTTCATACGAAATTACTGTCTTTGGCGCACTAGTTATGTTATTTATACTAAGCGTTGAGTTTTTATTAGCCAGGCCTTTCAGATGGTAAGCATTGCCTTGACTTAGAATTGTAGTTTTGTTATAATCCCGATGCCGAAATTGGCACAATAAGGGATGCAAAGCCGCTTCCCTACTATAGTTGGCGCTGGACCCGCACGATTGCGATCGTGCGGGCTTTTGTTTGTGCTGTAGTTTTCGTTTTACAAATGTTTGAGGAGGTGGTTGCGCATAAGGTGCTTATATAATTCCAAGCAGAAAAATCTTTGATTTTTAAAAACTTGAAGAACAGGAGGCAGTGGATGGCGGAACGTAACCCGTTTGAAATTGCTCAGGCTCAGCTTGATCGTGCAGCAAAGTTGCTAAACCTTGAGCCTGGGGTACACGCAATGCTGCGGGAGCCCATGCGTGAATTGCATGTGAGCCTCCCTGTTAAGATGGATGACGGCAGCACTAAGGTTTTTAAGGGCTTCCGGGTTCAGTACAACGACGCCCGTGGTCCAAACAAAGGTGGTATTCGGTTTCATCCTGATGAAACCATAGATACCGTCCGTGCATTGGCGGCATGGATGACCTGGAAGTGCGCAATTGTGGATATTCCCCTTGGCGGCAAGGGCGGCGTTGTTTGCAATCCCAAAGAAATGTCTCAGCGCGAGCTCGAACAGCTTAGCAGAGCGTATATCGATGCTGTCGGTAGAATTCTTGGCCCCGAGAAGGATATTCCAGCACCAGATGTCTATACAAATCCGCAGACTATGGCATGGATGATGGATGAATTTAGCAAGTTGAGGGGCTACTATTGTCCTGGCGTCATAACTGGCAAGCCACTGGAACTTGGTGGCTCAGAAGGAAGGGGCGATGCCACAGCACGCGGCGGGATGTATACGCTTCGTGAAGCTGCGAAATTCCTAGGCATTGATCTTTCAAAGGCAACCGTTGCAATCCAAGGATTTGGAAACGCAGGCTCTTTCGCGGCAATTCTTGCCGAGCAGATGTTCGGCTCAAAAATTGTCGCCGTAAGCGATTCCCGCGGTGGCATCTATAAGCCCGATGGCCTTAGTGCGCGGGCAGTACTCGACCATAAGAATAAGACTGGTTCCGTAGTCGGATTCCCTGGCACCCAGCAGGTTTCAAACGAAGGTCTTTTGGAGCTAAACGTTGACGTCCTTCTTCCAAGTGCTTTGGAAAACGTGATTACTGGCGAGAACGCTGGGCGAATTAAGGCAAAGATTATCGGTGAGTTGGCGAATGGTCCTACAACCCCAGAAGCAGACGATATACTATATAAAAATGACCGTTTTGTTATCCCCGATTTTCTTTGCAATGCCGGCGGTGTGACCGTATCTTACTTCGAATGGGTGCAGAATATTACAGGCGACTATTGGGAAGAGGAGTACGTCCACGAGCGGCTAGATAAAAAGATGACGAAGGCGTTCCACGATACGTTGGCTGTGTCGCTAGAGCGTAAGGTGGATATGCGCACGGCGGCTTACATGGTTGCAATCCAGCGAGTTGCAGAAGCGATGAAACTCAGAGGTTGGGTATAGTCTTCCAACTAATAGACAGTCTCCGAGGGCCCTGAGGAATGCTACAGGGCCCTTATTTTTGCTGCTTAGCGGTTTTGCTTCGTTGGTGCAGGACAAACCTTGGCTACCATAGAACATCTTCACAAATGAAGCGAGTAATTATTGACACAGATGCTGGGGTCGACGACGCCTTAGCCCTCATACTTGCGCTTAGATCACCCGAGTTTAGCGTTGAGGCAATAACAACAGTGAGCGGCAATGCCCATGTTGATCTTTGTACCGAGAACGTCTTGCGTGTACTGGATGTTCTAGAGCTAGATGAGCCTCCTCCTGTCTCAAAGGGAGAGGCCGAGCCATTGGTAAAGCGCTTGGTAACCGCGCCTGAGGTCCACGGAGTAGATGGGCTTGGTGGTCTTCATTCTTTAATAGTCAAAACTGGTGAATATAAATATCCAAAGCCCTCTAGAATGGCAATTTCAACCCCAGCTGTACAATTGCTTCCTGAGCTTGCAGAAAAGTATGCGGGCGAATTAACACTAATTACTTTAGGCCCGCTGACAAACGTTGCAAGGGCAATCCTCGACAAGCCGGTGGCGATGGCTTCGTTAAAGGAAATTATTATTATGGGCGGTGCTTTTCGCGTTTATGGAAATACTACGACAGTTGCCGAGTTCAACATTTTTGTTGATCCTCATGCAGCTGAAGTTGTGCTAGATGTAGGTGTTCCAATTACCTTTGTACCGCTCGACGTTACGGAACAAGTTTGCCTTGAGATGGGCTACGTTACCCGCGAAATAAAGCCGCTTGGCACTAAGTTGTCTGAATTTCTGTCGGATTTGACAAGGGAATATATCCAATATCACATGAAGACCGAGGGTTTTCCTGGTTGCTATCTTCACGACCCGCTTGCTGTTGGAGTGGCAATTGACCCGACAATTGTTGGGATGAGAGAGGGCTTTGTCCAGATTGAGACGGCAGGAAATATCACTACAGGCATGACTGTTTGCGATCTTCGTCCTCAACCTTTGGTTGAGAATCCGCCTAATGCGCGAATATGCACTGAGGTAGACGCCCACCGCTTCTTACGGCTATTTTTAGAGAGGATAAAAGGCTAAAGCTCACTTACAATCCTTCTTCGCTTTAATTTCAGCTTGGCCAGTGGGACAAAGATGCAAAATGGGACAAATGCTATGTTTTGGCGACCGAGCTGTGCAGATTGTACGTCCTAAAGCGACGATTGCATCGCTGAATGCAACCCAATCCTCTTCGGGGACTATTTCCCGTAGCGCCATTTCAACCTTGTCCGCTTCCTTTTTCTCGGCAAGTATGGGGTCCACCAGCCCCAATCGTGCTGAGACACGCAGGACGTGCGTATCTACTATTATTGCCGGCTTACCGTAAGCACGCGCTAGAATGACGTTTGCCGTCTTGCGCCCTACACCAGGAAGCTTTGTTAGTTCCTCAATGGTGTCGGGTACTTTTCCGCCATAGCGGCTGACGATTTCCTTGGAGGCTTCTATTATTGATTTGGCCTTTTGGCGGAAAAATCCAGTCTCGTGGATGTCTGTTTCAAGCTCTTTTGGATCAGCGTTTGCAAAGTCTTCGGGCGATCTGTACTTTTTGAATAACCTTGCCGTCACCTCGTTGACCTTCACATCGGTGCTCTGGGCGGCAAGGATTGTGGCGACCAGCAGCTCGAAGGGTGTCGTGAAATTAAGCATTACTTCAGGCTTGGGGTGTGTGCGTTTTAGGATTTCTAGAATTTCTTGTACTCGCCTTCTTTTGTCTTCCATTGGGGAAAGCCTCCTTTCGGCATTAACCGTAAGCTTGCTGAGAAATGAAGATTATACTAAAGAGCTTTGATTTAACGCTCATTTTGAAGATTTGCGCTTGTATGAAACAATTGCAGAATCGGGCTGGTTTTTCAGAAAGATTTGCAAGCCCCTTTCAATAAGGTCGCATCCTCTTTTAATTGATGATTGATTTGTATCAAGGTTTGTAATGATATATTCAGAGTTTGGATCAAGTCCGTGAAGCTTGAATCTTGCGGATTCATAGGGGCTAGCTGGACGGCGAAATGCTTGAACCATACCTTCGCCAAGGTCGGGATGGTCGAATTGCCAAGCTATCCATACGTCGGTATTTAAGCTGTAGGATGTTAGCGGATAGTAATCTCCGAGCATATACGGCGCAACCTTTCGCCATTGCTCGACAAGTTTTCTGACAATTTTGTAGTCAGAATCCTTTACTCGCATATCCCAACATCCTGTTATATGAGGGCATATGGCACTTCTGAAACTGTAAGCGTCAAACTGGTTTACACCTGTTCCAAAGAAAGGAATCCAGAACGAGATTCCATACGTGTGGCATTGCTGACCAATTGGCTCCAAAATATAATCACTTCGGAGGAGAGGCACGGCCCGCCGCAGAGTCTCTAGGTCGTTCCTTCGTCCGCCAGATGCGCAAGTGTCAATTAGCATGTTCGGATGCCGCCGCCGCAGCTCGTCCCAAAATGCAAGAAATCCCTCTACATATTTAATTTCAGTTATGCCTTGTCTATCTTCGGAATCATTTCCTCGCCAATAGGGCAGTGGGTCAATATTAAAGTCGTTTCGATACAAATCAATTCCTTGCTCGACAATAAGCTTATCCACATGTTCCGTGAGCCATCTTAAAGCCTCAGGGTTGCCAAGATTTAGGAGCTTCTGATTACCATCGGGCCCCAAAAGCCACTCAGGATGTTTCTCATAAATCCATGTTCCGGGTGTTACTCGCTCAGGTTCGAACCAAACTATTGTTTTAACACCCTTAGCATGAGCATGGTCGCTAATTTGCCGGAGCCCTCCTGGAAATCGCTTAGTATCCACTTCCCAAGTGCCAGTGTTGGGCCAGCCGGTTTCGTTTACGTACCACCCGGCGTCCATCCACCAATAATCAATTTGAATGCCTTCCTCTATGTATCGGTCGATAAAAAACTTCTGGCTTTCGCTGTCTGCATAGACCATTTCACCATATTGGTGGGAACTGCATCCAGCCATCTGAGGCTGAACTTGTTTGCCATAAGGTTTAGGAAGGTTGTGTTCGAGCATCCACCGACGCCAAATGTTGTGAGCGCGAAGGCGGTCACCTTGCCAAAATTGGAGTACAATTAAGGGCGTGCGAACCTCCTCGCCAGGATGGAGTTTGAAGTGTGTCAGCTCCTGGCCTGCCCTCGCTCGAAGACATTTCTCGCTTTCGCGTATGAAATCCGCCGCCCATTGCCCAGGCCAGCCTATTGCCATTATTACTCCATCGAAGCCTGATTGAATGTTGAAGTAAGGCAAATCGCTATTAGATGAGCGTCCACCTGAGGTAGCAATATGCTTATGTGCACCAGCTGGAAGTATGTCAGCAAGTGGCTGGTAGTCGTTGGGAAGGCATGGGCTTCCAACGTGATGGTGGAGGACAAAGTTCTCACTGCCACTTCTGATAAATAGACAATCTAATGCTTTCAAGTCTGAAATAATGGGCGTGTCAGCTGAACCGGTATTTTTAAAGTAGATTATCCATTCAACAATGGGAAAATACTTATATTCTATTGCCGCAAGCCGAACAACCAGACCAGTTTTTTTATCTCTATAGACGGTCGTGTGCTCAACCTTATGATTATCGAGATTTTTGGACTTTCGCTCAACCGTCCATGTTTTGAGGAATTCCGAGGAAAGCTTGCCATCGTAGGTAAAGGAGAACGGAGGCTCTGAGTCGAACATTTGAGCCTGGTCATTTCCTACAATTGGTAAATCTCCTAACCATATTTCGGACCCATCCTCCATGGTGGCTTTTGCATCGGCCCAGTCTGCTTGGTCGCAAGCTATTCCATCGCCGGCATCGCTTACCTCCAGCGTGAACTCGGTTGAGCCATTTAAAGGCACATTGACAGCGATAGGATCATTGCCCTCCCGCATGATACCAGAATTGAAGAGTTCTTTCTCGTTTGCTTTAACGGAGAATATAATGCTCCCGCGCCCGCCGCTGGTTTGCTCGTTACTATCAACGCCGACAAATGCTGTGAAGTTTGCTCCTGGACCAGGAAGGCGCACAACAACCTTGCTAGTAGCATGATAATAAAGGCCTCGGCTGTACTGGGTGCCAGCAATGTTCAGAGGGCGGCCAGCTCGGGCATTTCTCTGCACTGGGTCGTGGTTTGCAAGAACTAGCAAACCAGACTTAGGGCTCGCTTTTTCTACAATGCCTTGGAACTTCGCCGTCGCCCAGCGATGTGCAGTTACAATCTCGCCGGTCGTAATATTCGCCCCGCTTGCCAACTGTAAGGCTGCCAATATCGCCACCCCCATTAATATCCCAATCATTTCATTCCCCTTATTTGCATTATAGATTGCATTTGTCAGGAAGGCAACGCAGGTGGCGGCAATTAGATGTATCTATTACTTTTACTAATTTTTTGTTAAATGGCGTCTCATAAATCCTTTTCCCTGGTCTTGCATGTACTGTTGGCAAGTGGTATAATTCACGCGTCTGCCCGTCCGCAAGTAGCGGATGGGCGCATTCGTGAGGAGGCGAAATTATGAGGCTAAGCAAGGCAGAGGTTGAACATGTTGCCTGGCTTGCGCGGCTTGAGCTTTCCGATGAGGAAAAACAGCGGCTCACAGGGCATCTTAATGAGATTATGGTCCACTTTGAAAAGCTCCAACAATTGGATACCAATGAAGTGGCTCCCACCTCGCACTCGATACCTGTGCAAAATATATATCGTGAAGACGTTGTTGGGCAGTGTTTGTCTGCGGACCAAGCTCTTTCAAATGCTCCTGAGGCGCGCGATGATTATTTCGTCGTCCCACAAGTTGTAGAGACGTAAGTGTAGCCAAGGTCTCTATGCAAAATAAAGACAGCCTGAGGCATAGAGCTAGCGGTACTACACAGGAGGAGAGCGATTTGCACCTACATACTCTAACAGCCCATGAGCTGCACGAAATGCTTAAAGCCCGAAAGGTAAGCTCGGTTGAACTCACTCGGGCGGTATTGGAACGCATTTCGGCGGTTGAAGATAAAGTTAAGGCATATGTAACAATTGTTGGCGAATCGGCGCTCGAGGCGGCGAATGCTGTTGACGAGAAAATCGCTCGCGGGGAAGAGATTAGCCCACTTGCTGGCATCCCCACTGCTATCAAAGATAACATGTGTACCGCTGGGGTCCTCACAACATGTTCCTCTAAAATTCTCTACAACTACATTCCGCCGTACGGTGCTACCGTTGTTAAGCGCCTGATTGACAGCGGGGCAGTCGTAATCGGGAAAACGAACTTAGACGAGTTTGCAATGGGTTCTTCGACCGAGAATTCTGCTTTTTTTGCAACAAGGAACCCATGGAATCTTTCTAAAGTTCCCGGTGGATCAAGTGGAGGCTCGGCAGCTGCAGTCTCAGCCGATGAGGCGATTCTAGCTCTTGGCTCGGATACGGGCGGTTCGATACGCCAGCCGGCTTCTTTCTGTGGCATTGTTGGAATGAAACCAACTTATGGCAGGGTTTCTCGCTATGGTTTAGTAGCTTTCGCTTCATCTCTTGATCAAATTGGCCCTATGACGAAGGATGTCACCGATACTGCAATTCTACTCAATGCCATCTGCGGCAAAGATCCGCTTGATTCGACGTCGGTTGACCTGCCTGTGCCCGATTTTACAAGGGCACTGAGAAACGACGTTAGAGGACTCAAGATCGGCGTCCCGAAGGAATTTTTTGCGCAGGGGGTTCGCCCTGAAATTGCAGATGCAGTAATGAAAGGCGTGGAGTTGTTATGCAGCCTAGGCGCCGATTTTCGTGAACTATCTATGCCAATAATGGAGTATACGCTCCCAACCTACTACATCCTTGCACCCGCAGAGGCTAGCTCGAACCTTGCCCGTTATGACGGCGTCCGGTATGGCTATCGAAGCGAGCACTCGCCTGATGTGCTCACTATGTTCGCAAAGACAAGGCAAGAGGGTTTCGGCGCCGAAGTTAAGCAAAGGATAATGATTGGTACCTATGTTCTAAGCGCCGGCTATTATGATGCATACTATCTGAAAGCGCAGAAAGTTCGCACTCTTGTACGCCAAGCATATGACGAGGCGTTCAAAGAATTCGATGTGCTAATCAGCCCAACTTCGCCGACAGTTGCTTTTGGGATTGGTGAGAAGGTTGATGACCCGCTTGAAATGAAGTTGGCGGATGTTTGCACAATACCCATAAATTTGGCAGGAATTCCAGCAATTTCAGTGCCATGTGGCTTTAGTGAGGGTTTGCCTATCGGAATGCAGATTATGGGCAGGCCATTTGATGAAGAAACCATTCTTCGCGTAGCGTATACTTTCGAGCAGAATACGGAGTACCATACAAAGAAGCCACTCCTTTAGAAATAGGAGTAAGAAGTCATCATGACAATAGAGTACGAACCTGTAATCGGCTTGGAGGTTCATGCCGAACTGCTAACCGAAAGCAAGATGTTTTGCAGTTGTCCGAATGCCTTTGCCGGAGAGCCGAATTCGCGGACCTGTCCTGTGTGCCTGGGACTCCCTGGATCGCTTCCTGTTGCGAACAAAAAGGCGGTGGAGTTCGTCATTCGAACAGCCCTTGCACTTAATTGCGAGGTATCCAGTTACAGCATTTTCCATCGGAAGAATTACTTCTACCCTGACTTAGTGAAAAATTACCAGATATCTCAATATGATTATCCAATTGGGCGAAGGGGACATATCGACATAACAGTAAACGGCGTTACTAAACGCATTCGCATTCGGCGTGTTCACCTCGAAGAGGATACTGGCAAGCTGATTCACGCTGGCGGAAATGAAAGCTTCATAGACTACAACCGAAGCGGTGTTCCCCTCATGGAAATTGTTAGTGAGGCTGACATACATTCTGCTGAAGAGGCGCGGGAGTATCTGGTTCGTCTTCGAGCAATACTTACCTATCTTGGCGTAAGCGATGCCAAGATGGAAGAGGGCCATATGCGGTGCGAACCAAACATATCTGTCCGTCCCAAAGGTACTGAGATGCTTGGCACGCGCACCGAGCTCAAAAATTTAAACTCGTTCCGCGCAGTTTATCGTGGTGTGGATTATGAGATAAGACGCCAGATTGAAGTACTAAGGGAGGGCGGTAAGATAGTTCACGAAACCCGGCGCTGGGATGACGAACAAGGCATTACAACCGTAATGCGAGGCAAGGAATACGAACAAGAATACCGATACTTCCCTGAACCCGACCTTGTGCCGATGTACTTTTCCCCAGAGTTCATTGAGGAGCAAAGGAGGGCTCTGCCGGAACTTCCCGATCAAAAGAAATCTCGGTTTATGGAAGAATTTGGCCTCCCAGCTTATGATGCTGAAATCCTTACCGATACGCGCGAAATGGCAGAGTATTTCGAGGAAACTGTGAAGATGTTTCCCGAACCCAAAACTGTCAGCAACTGGATTATGGGCGACTTCACTCGCATGTTGAACGCCGCTGGGATTGAGATACAAGAGTCCAAAGTCAAGCCTTCAGACCTTGCCACTTTGCTCAAAATGATCTCCGATGGTACTATTAGCGGCAAAATTGCAAAAACAGTCTTTGAGGAAATGTTTGCGACCGGTAAGTCACCGAAAGAAATCGTGCAAGCAAGAGGAATGACCCAAATTACTGGCGAGGAAGAGCTCATTCCCGTGATTGACCGCGTGCTCGACGAAAATCCCGATGTCGTTGCGAAGATAAAAGGCGGCGATCAAAAGCCAATGGGCTTCCTAGTGGGTCAGGTAATGAAGTATACCCAAGGCCGCGCAAACCCGCAGCTTGTCAACAAGCTCCTTGCTCAGCGCTTATCAGAAAGATAATGCAACTTTGAGCTATGAAGTTTTTGATTTTAGCTTATCCGTTGCTAGCGAATGACCTTGGACTTTTTTAAATATGAAAACTCCACTATCAATGCTTGAATGTGACGTACTTGTTGCCGGTGGGGGCCCAGGAGGATTGGCTGCTGCAATTGCGTCCGCTCGGAACGGTGCAGATACCCTCCTGATTGAGAGATATGGCTTTCTCGGTGGCATGGCGACTGCAGGCCTAGTAAATCCATATATGACGTACTGGGCAGGAGAAGAGCAGATTATCCATGGCATCCACCAGGAAATCATTGATCGTCTTACCGCCCTGGGTGCATACGGCAAGGGTAGCCGGACAGCATTCGACCCAGAAGCATACAAGTTTGTTGCTGACCGCATGTGTGAAGAAGCTGGCGTGCGTGTGCTCCTCCATACTTTCCTAAGCGATGCACAGGTTGATTCCTCTTATATTTCCTTTGTCGAGACTTGCGGCAAGTCAGGAAAGCTCCTGGTAAAAGCGAAAATTTACGTTGATGGCACAGGAGACGCCGACCTCGCTTTTCTTGCGGGTGCCAGGTGTGAAAAAGGGAGGCCGGAGGATGGACTAACGCAGCCAATGACGCTCAACTTTAGAGTTGTAAATGTAGACCAGTCGCGGATGCCTTCTAGAGGTGATGAGTTTAATCGTTTATATGAAAAAGCAAAGGCGGAGGGAAGGCTGACGTGCCCTCGCGAAAATGTTCTCTTTTTCTATACAACCAGAGAGGGAGAAATCCACTTTAACCAAACCCGCATTACTCATGCCGACGGCACTTCTTCGGAGGATTTAACTCGCGCTGAAATCGAGGGCAGGTGTCAAGCATGGGAATTCCTTGAATTCTTGAGAAAAGATGTTCCTGGTTTTGAAAAGGCGGAGATTCTAATTAGTGGTCCTCAAGTTGGTGTTCGAGAAACTCGACGCGTAATTGGCGAGTATGTACTCACCGCAGAAGATGTGCTTGGGGCAAAGAAGTTTGATGATTGCATTGCACGTGGCTCGTATTCAATAGATATTCACAATCCAACTGGTGCAGGCACCATCATAAAGCACCTCCCCCGAGGAGAGTCGTATGACATTCCTTATCGCTGTATTGTTCCACTTGGGGTCGAGAATCTCCTAATCGCAGGAAGGCCAATCTCAGCGACCCATGAAGCACATTCCTCGCTCAGAATCATGCCAATCTGCATTACTATTGGTCAGGCGGCAGGTACTGCAGCAGCACTATGCGCTACAAGCGGCGTCTCACCTCGCAATCTTGATATTTCCATTCTTCAATCCAGGCTTCGCGAGCAAGGCGCGAACCTTGGGTGAAATGAACTCTGAATTGTAAGCATTTTATATGCAGCAGTTGTGTGACTGATGATTATAGGCTGGCTCACTTCGTTGACAGCTGTGTTGGTAGGTTAATATAATGAGGCGGCATTGGGAGGCGGCGAATGTTCGAGCTTTGCGTGGAATCTCAGTTCGATTCCGCTCACAATCTTCGTAAATATCAGGGGCCATGCGAAAACATCCATGGCCATACATACAAAGTTCAGGTTTGTGTTCGCGGCAAAGAACTAAACGAAATGGGAATACTCCTCGACTTCCGTCGCATTAAAACGGCACTAGCAGAGGTCGTTTCTTACCTTGACCACCGCTA